>DATNQK010000311.1:0-10543 GCA_036704065.1 Stenomitos sp. | reverse complement strand
TCGGCCTCGGCGAGCAATGTCTCGACATCGGCCGGCTGGCCGGGTTGCCCTTGTGTGATGGCAATGCCCAGACTGACGGTGTAGGGCGGCAGCTTGCCACCATGCTGCTTTTCGACATTCCGCCGGATGCGTTCGGCGACCTTGCGTGCCTCGGATAGCCCGGTATCCGGCAATAGGATGACGAACTCCTCACCGCCGAAACGGGCGTGAATGTCGGTCAGACGCAAAGTTTCCGAAGAACGGCGGGCGTAATCCTTGATAACTTCGTCGCCGATGTGATGGCCATGCGTGTCGTTGACCTTCTTGAAGAAGTCGATGTCCGAGGCAATGGCAGCCAGTGGTCGTTTCGAGCGCTGCGTACGCGCCCATTCAACCTCTGCTCGGGTGAAGAAGGCGCGGCGGTTCAGCGAGCCGGTCATCGGATCGCGCGTCGCCATGAATTCCAGTTCGACCCGCAGGCGCTCGTTGGCGAGCAGCACGAAGCCGATGGAGAGGCCGAGAATGCCCAGTGAGAACATTCCCAGGTAAACCTGCTGGATCAGGTTGTGATCAAAGACGTCATCGCTCTCGCTGACGGCCGAGGGGAGTGTCGCGATGCGCCAGGCAGCGACCGCCACGCCGAGCGCGAAGACCACGGTGAGAAAACGGCGGCCGAAGCCGGCCGGTTCCGCCCGGGAAGCGAGCCAGGCACCATACGAGAAGAAGGCGATGTGCGCCAGAGCCATGACCAGGATGCGGCCCTGGTAGTGCTGTGAGCCGTAGGTCAGCCAAAGGATCAGGATCAGCACGGCGCCGATACCGTCCAGCAACGGGCGCCAGACGGGTTTCCTGCCGGCATAGCGTTGCAGCCCGACAATCAGCAGCAACTCCCCAAGCAGCGTCATGGCGCTGGCCGCAACAATGGCAACCGCATCCGGGGCGACGCCACGCAGGGAGCAGAGACCGGCGGCACCGCCAATCAACACCACTGCCTTGGCCCAGTCGCGCAGGCCCTGGATGTCGTCCGGAAAACTCTTCGCCTGAACCCATAGCACCAGCGCACAGAGCATGCCGAAGAGGTTGGCGATGACGAGGAAGGTGCGCGGGTCGATGAACTGCATGGGGAGGGGTAGAGGCGCTATGCCGGCTGATTGATTTTTTCCGGAACTTATCGGGCTCCCGCCCGGGGCGCAAGCTTTTTTTGGTAATGGTAATCCCCCCGGAAACGAGCCGGCCCCGGGAAATCGGACAGTAGGATAAGTGATAGCCTTGCCCAACCGACGGCTGCATAGCGGCCATGCAATGGAGCAAGAGCATGACGAGAAAGAAGCGGCGGAACCACTCGCCGGAATTCAAGGCCAAGGTGGCGATTGCTGCCCTGAAGGGCGACATGACGCTGGCGGAACTGGCCCAACAGTTCGATGTGCGTCCGAACCAGATTACGGACTGGAAGACTCAACTGGTGGAGCACTCGGCGGTGGCTTTCGGCGACAAGCCGGCCCGGGAAAGCGGTCCGGACCTCCAGACGATGCAGGCCAAGATCGGCCAACTGCCCCTGGAGAATGATTTTTTAGAAAAAGCGCTCACCAAGGAGGGCCTGCTGAGCGCAAGAAGATACAAGTGGGCTGCCAAGAATGCGCCGACACAAATTGATCAATTTACTTCCACCGAAATATTCCTCACCTGAATCGACGTTGTCTCTCTAGATGTGAGATAAATTGACCCCTGACTTGCGCCAATAGGTATCGGAATAGCCTCAAAAAAAGTGACAATTTTCGTCTCACAAGCGACAAGACGGTAATAAGGAGCCCCCTTGTCCCAGTTGATCTGCGCTACAAAATAACCATTTTTTGATGGACATGTGAATTCGACTTTATAGCGAGCTTGTTTTTTCCGATGAGTAGGTATAACCGCAAGCACTGTGCCGTCCGGGGGCGCCGTAACACCTTGCCCTGTCACCGGAAGCAACAAATCGATCTCTCCTGAGGTGATTGCTTCCGATTCCTGCAATTCGAATACTTTCTGATACTGAATAGGTGTGTCACTAATCCTGTACAGTAAATAGTTATTTGATTGGCCCTCAACGTATCCATACTTAGACATATACTCGCGCAACAAGGTATCCCGTAAATTCGAATTTGCGGACATCTCCAGGATCGCAAAATCGGCTTTTGCTTTCGATAGAAAATTTCTAAGCCCATCAAAGTCTTTTACAGAACTATATGCCTTGTCACGGAATGGTTGATACCAATTTGTGTATAAAGGAACTCCATTTAGCGTTGCACCGTAAGGCGTGCGAGATGTATAAAGAACTCGGGACCCCGGCGCCAGTTTATTCACCCGTTCTGTAAGAAGAGATGCGGGCGCATACAGACTGGTCAACGTCTCTTTCCCATCTCGAGTAAATGCCATCCCTGCTGGAGAATTCATGATCCAGCTGACTCGGTTGAAAAAGAAGAGATTGGCTGCTATACAAGCAAGAACAAGCATAAAAGCCGTAGTTCGAATCGCAGTTTTTTGTTGGATAAAAAGCGAACCAATAATAACTACTGCCAACGGCATGACTGGAAATAAATAGCGCCAATACTGAATTGACGAAAATGTCACCAAACCGAAACCAAAAAGTGGTATCAATATTATACGCAATCCGCTTGGTGCACCTGATCGCAGCAATGCCAATATCGCAATTGGCAGCATAATAAGATATTGCCAACCAGCGGTGTAGTCACCTGATTCATTGAATTCAGATGTGTGAAAAAATACCCTGACATAATTTGAAAAACTAAAGTCGTGGATGTACGCAGGATTGCTAAAATTTATGGGGTCAAAATAAGGCGAAAGAAAAATAGCGTTATAAAGGGGGAAAACTGGATTTCCAGTGAGCTTCCATGCTAGCGCATAAGAATGTAGAGCAAGAAAGCTTAGAGGGATGAGAAGCAAAAGTGCGGGCCAGCGCAACATTTGACCACTTATAGGTGTTGCTTTACGCTGGCTCCACCAGCGGACTGCCAATGCGCAAAGAATTGTGATGCCAAGTACCGCACCTGGTAACTTTATGCTGGCACACAAAGCAGCGCACGAAAGCACCCCCAGTACATGCTGACCACGCCAACCTCCATGTGCATCGATCACTAGGCGCATACCTGCTAGCGCTATCACTGCGAGCATTAATTCTGTTTGCAAACTGAGAAGCAACCAACCCAGCATTGGGGTGCTCACCATCAGCACCATCAACAACCACTGCGTCCTGGGAGGGAGTCTCCAAGTACGAAAAATTCCCGCCATGAGTAATAACAGGAGAATTGCTAAACCTAGGTTCATAGCGCTGCGCGCATCGCTACCAGCCATCAGTGATAAACCCGCGTGCAGCGCATCGACTGTAATCGGTGCGACGGACCAGACCTGAGTTGATACGTCGAAGGAATAGCGATGCTGCGTAAGAAGTTCAGTCCAAACTCTTAAATGAAGGGCATGATCGTCAAAGCCCATGGACGGAAAGCTAGCCCAACGCAGAACCCAACCAATAACGGCAATGCCCATAACCCAAGCCCAAAAAGGTATCAAACGTACCCAATCTTGGACGGCACCTACCCCAGTGAGGACTTCGTTGCGAATCACTGAATAACGGTTAGCCAAGAGCAGACAAGGAAATAGACAAAGAATAATATGCAGCGATTGGTAGTTAACTGCAAAGTGCAGCATCCCTCCCCATATGGCGAGCCAAATAGCCGCACCTATCAATAGAGCTTCCGTGGCACTGATGGACGCAAGACGTTGGTTAGCGTGCAATCTCCCAAGGAGTAAAACACCTAGACTCCAAGAGCTAGCTAGCCATAGTAAGACAGATGCGGACTCGTATAATCCAACTCCTAAAACTAACGAACCCAGCACAAAAAAAAGCAAGTACGACTGCGCCATTCGGGATGAAGTCAAACCAAGAATGGCGCTCACTAGAGTTACCGTGCAGATCCAAGCTAATGCATCGACAAAAACCGATCCCTGGATCAAAAATAAATTTAAACCAACAATAACTAGGAAGCATAATGCAGTAATAGGCAGCTTATACCGATCAATGGAACCGAATTTTCCAATCATTAAATAACCCAGTTTGTTTACAAGATTTCAATTTTTCAGCAAATTTATTCAGCACAGAAACATTTTTCCGCAACCAGGTATGGCTTGGTTATAATTACAAACTACCCCCTAACCGCAATGATGATACCTGCCATAATCAAGCCTACCCCAACGAAGTATTGCGTTTGAAAACGCTCGCCGAAAACCAGGTGACTGCCTAGCGGCACCAAAGCAAACGCCAACGCCATTAACGGGTAGACCCTACCAAGTTCAACTTTCTGCAAGACCCACACCCACGCGATTGATGTGACTCCATACAAGCACATTGCCGCAAAAAGTATTGCTGCAGGCTTAAGAGCGAAAAAAGAACCAGTTTCGGAAAGTGCGGTAGCGCTTACTTTGAATAAAATTTGACCGACTGCCAATCCTACAACGCAAAAAATTGCAGCGACATAGATAATCATTGAATTTCTTTCCGCTTATCAAGCGTTGCATGAAAAGAAAAAAACAAATTTAAATCAATTGAAGGAATCGGGAGTGGCCACCACGCCTCTTTTGACTCAGGAAAATAATGACGCAGAATTGCAATAAGATTATTACAAGAGTTAACATGCTCTCTTGCCATCACGTAATCGTATGCGATTCCCTGTGCTATTGCGTTTTTTCGCGGCCCAAAGTGTCGCCCTAGCCTCCAAGCCATTCCGGGGTCAGTAGGAATAAGAATTGATAGGGTTCCGCCATGCTTGAGTACTCTGCGCCACTCTTTTAACGCCAAGTGTGGTTGGTAGATGTGCTCCAGAACGTGGGTGGCCACAAGCCTGTCGAATGTGTTGTCAGGACACGCAAGCTCACTTCCTGTTTGAACTTCAAAAGTCACTTTCCCGTTCGGGATATCAGTGAGCTTTTTCTTGGCTACTTCTAGTGTTTTTGGGTCAAGATCAGTGAGCGTGTACTCATCAAAGCTGTGTCTCACAAACGGTAAATGCGCTCCAGTACCAGCCCCAACTTCAAGTACCCTACCAAAGTGCACTTTTTTGTCATATGCTTTCTCCACTAACTTGTGGCTTGCACGCATGACTGAGGACTGCAGAGGACTTGAGTAATTCGACTCGTCGTACACTTCGGAAAATTTTTCCCGATACTCAATCCATGCTTTATCTTCAGTTTGCATTAAATTCTCCATAAATCTTCTCGCCCATCCTTCGGGCGCTCCGATGAACAGGGCGAACTGGGACCGATGAAACATCGTACCCAATAAATCCCAACAGGAGCTGAATGCCAGCCAGAATTGGCAACGCGGAGAGCATCACTGTACCTGCTGGAGTCGGAATGCCAGCCTGTGCCGAATGCAGCCAATGATAGCCTCCGTATATTGAGCCAAACCCAAGCAAGATTAATCCAACCGGTAATTCGATTGAAGCAAGGGACATGTCTCGAAGGTAGTAGTTATAAAAAATTCGCTTCGAAAAATTCCGCACATGCTTCGCAAAAAACTCCCCGATAATTTTGGATATCCTCAAGTTACTGACCTCGTCGCCGTATTTCGCATCCATTGGTACATCAAACACCACTGCGCGAAGCGTATTCAACCTAAATAGAATGTCTGTCTCGAAGAAGTAACGTTTACTGATCTTATTAAACGGCAAATGACGAGCAACGTCAGCGTGAATGGCCGTGTAGCCATTTGTCGGATCGAAAAGGTTCCAATAGCCTGACGACAGCTTGCACATAAGCGAAAGCACTGCGTTGCCAAAGAGGCGTACTTTTGGCATTGCGCGGACTTTCTCGAGGTCAAAAAAGCGATTGCCCTTTGTGTAATCAGCTTCGCCGTTAGCAACGGGAGCCACAAAATCCATGATCAAGGCTGGATCCATTTGCCCATCGCTGTCGATTTTGACAAGGATAATCATCCCATCTTCAATCGCAGCCTTGTAGCCTGTCATGACGGCGCCGCCGACACCTTGGTTCTCGGCATGTTTGATAACGGAGACACGGTCATCTTTGCAGTTGGCCGCCACAAAATCACCCGAATTGTCAGGGCAACAATCATCAACGACGTAAATCCGAGCCACTTCGGGGCCAATCTCGTCGATCACACCCAAAATGTGATTACGTGCCTTATAGGTTGGAATGACGACAGCAATTTCTTGCGAAATTCCAGCCCGCTTATTAGTATCGTTCAAGCCAATGATCCTTGTTCTGTAATATTTTCAGAGTGCATGGGATGCGACTCAAGCAGCTTTCATTTTAATCCGTGGAGGGCACCCATTTGGCAGCTTTCTCACGATCGGCACAGCCTGCGAGGGTCATTTAGGGATTCTCTGAACAACCGGTCATTTTTGCACTAGCTGTCATAAAAGTTAGGAAAAACAGGCGATTTTCGACCGTTGGTCGTGAAATTCCGGGGGGGGGGCGCATTTCCCGTTTCACGGACGCACCTCGCCCAACAAGGGCAACAATCGCTTGCGGGCCAGCCACAGATTGGCCAGCGCAAAGAACGACCCCGATAGCGAACCTTCATGAAACCAAACTGGCGCTATCACCACGCGGAAGGGATGTTCAACAATCGCCCGTACCGCCGACAGCATCCAGTTGAACGCTTTCTGTTCGTCGGTCAACGCACCGCCGGCCGGCTTCTTGGTCGGCGTCAGCACCACGAGAGCGCCTTCCTGCTCAAAATCGTCAATCGTCCGGTTCTTCTTGTGATAGTCACGGTCGCCCAAGGCCTGGCTTTCCTCGCCATGCAGACAGGCTTCCATCATCGTGATGTCCTCCACCTTGGCGTTCGTGCATACCACCGTATGAACTAGGCCGCTGTCGGCGTCGACGCCGATATGCGCCTTCATCCCAAAGTGCCACTGATTGCCCTTCTTGGTCTGCGTCATTTCCGGGTCGGGCTGCTTGTCGCCGTTCTTGGTTGAACTGGGCGCTGCAATCAGCGTGGCATCGACCACCGTGCCGTGTTTTATCGACAGGCCCTGCTCGGACAGCGCCGCATTGACCTCGGCGAAGATGGCCACCGCAAGATCATGCTTCTCCAGCAGATGCCGGAAGCGCAGGATGGTGCTTTCGTTCGGCATCAGGTCTGCGAACGCATCCAGTCCGGCGAACTGGCGCAGCAGCGGCACATCGTGCAGCGCTTCCTCCATCGCCGGGTCCGAGTAGCCAAACCACTGCTGCAGGAAATGAATCCGCAGCATCGTACCCAAGGGAATTGGTGGACGGCCTTTGCCCTTCTTCGGATAGAACGACTCGATCAGCGCTTCCAGGCGCGACCACGGCACCACCGTTTCCATCTCCGCCAGAAATACCGCCTTTCGGGTGTGCTTTCCTGTCTTCGGCAGAAAACATATCTCAGCCAAACTCAGTTGCTTCTTCGGTTTCGTCACTTCAGTCAGCACCATGACAAGGACGCTATTTTCTCAAATCAGGCCGCATGACGGTCACTTATGCAGGGTTTTCCTAAGGTTGTTGTTCTTTTTTAGAAGAATGTGCGATAAGTTCATTTGCCGATATCAATGCGTTTATTTGCTTTGACGACAAGGCCGCGTTGTGCAATGAAATCTGCGACCTTATTTTTCAATGCAGACTCACTCTCTGAAATCATTTCCCTGTATTGTGAGTTATTAAATCCCCAAAGTGTAGAATTCACTTCTTCTCTGTGCCCAACAAAATAAGGCATCATCACAATAACACGTAGCCGCTTTTGGCTTTCTAGATAGCGGTCAATCGTATTAAATTCAGCATTTAGGTTGTCAGGGTTCCATTCAAGGAACCGTCTTAACGTGCTTTCGGCGTAAATATTGAAAACCATGCTGGTCATCCTGTCGATAGTGACGAAAGTCCTGCCAGCAAAGTGCTCGACATTTAAAATATTAGTGTCTGGGTGAAGTGCTGCAATAACCCCTACAAATACGTCCCATTCACCGGCATTTTTATCTAGATATGCATTGATTACCGCAATGGCCTCTGGGTAATCTTCAGGAAGAATGACGTCATCCTCCATTACCGTAATACTGCGTACACCATTATTCAGCGCATGCCGGGCAAGAGCCGCATAGCTGAGCCCACATCCAACCCAACCAGGTCGACGGCGTATGCCATCGAATATTACGCAGTTATTGGGACGAATGGCTTCAAAAATACTTCGCCGGCTTATCGTTTCTGGAAGCGATAGACCAAAAATTGTAGCGTTATTAGGAAGTGGAAGCTCTAAATTTGTCACCTGCATTGTGGGAAGAATTCCGATTGAGATCAACGCACGGTCGAGCATGAAGGCGAATCGTTCTTTGGAGGCTTTTACGGATGCTTGAATGCAGGAATTCTCTCCCGAATCTAAAGCCTGTTCAACTGCGGAGATCATTCCTTCAATAGAACCCTCCTCAAAAAACTGTATCGCCTGCAATAGCTCTGGATAATCATTTTGATCTTGAGCAGACTCGGATACCACCTTTAGACCTAGGGAAAGGCATTCTTGAATTCTCGGTGTTTCGAGTAACGCATTCTCGTAATAATGAATATTTACGACGACTCGCGCCGACTTTAAAATCCGGACCATGTCGTCACCAAAAATATCATTTACTACTTGCACGCTAAAGCGCTTCTGTAATGCGTCAAGCATGAGTCGACGTCTTGGGGAGCTTAAGCTGTCACCATAGAATAGTAAGTCGTGTTTATTATGTGAGGCCGCTATTTTTTGGCCGTAACTATTTGATGCGCCTATGGGTAAATAATGAACATGTGGGTATGCAATGCCTTTTTTCGCAATGTTCTTAATGTTGCTCAGCGAATAATCGAATACCGAAAGCGATTTTTCCAGAATATGAAAATATTCGCTCGTGAACCAACGTGAACTAACCGATTGTTCCAGTTGAAATGCTATGCGTTTTTCACCGGGAGGTAAGCTGGAGAAGATCTGAGGGCAAATAACGATGTACATGTCATGCTTAAATTCGCTAGGCGGGCATGTCATCGTTTCGATGGTGAAGCCATGGGCGGATAATCGCTCAGCGATTAAATGAGCGATAAACAATGTGTGCTTTGATGTTAGGATTCCCCAGTTCTGTATTTCTTTTTTCGGCTCGATTCGCATTTGAGCTTCGGTCTTCCTTCTGAACGCTCTACTTTCCTTGGCTCGCTGAATTAGGCCGGTTAAATCGCCACTTAAAATGTGTGCGGTAGCGATGGTGATTTTTCTAATAAAATCGTTTTTTGAATCTGTCCCGAGCCGCTTGAGCGGCATTAAAGCGGTTTTAAATTCGCCTCTTAATGTTCTACCGAAGAAGCGCAATGGTTTGGTTAGCTGCCAAGATTTGGAAGAAATAATTCTTTCAAATAAGGCGTTCGCAGTAGCCAGTTGAGTGCTTAGTGAGGCTATTAAACTATCTTTTTCGGCAATGATTTGATCTAGGCGCGTGATGTGTAGGTCGCGTTCGGCAATGACTTGATCTAAGCGCGTGATGTGCAGGTCGCGTTCGGCAACGCCTTGGGTAAGAGTTGCGACTTCGTAACTTAGAGTTTCGGCTGCTTGCCCAAGATTCACTGAAGCCCTGAGTGCAGAAGTAGATGCTTCAATAAAGCTGGTTGTATCTATCGGCCGGCCGGATACGGCGGATTGAATATTAGCTTCAATTTCAAAATATCTGTAGATTTCTTTGTCGCTAATGCGCCAGTTCATGGCGGAAAATACTTTATTAATGAAGCAGATGGGGGTGCTGTCAAACGTTACCGCGCATTTTCCTAGTCGCGTCACTGTATGGACTAAGCTCCACAACGTACGGAATATCAGGAAGCCGGCACTTATTTTTTGATGTAGATCCCATTCCTGGTCGATAATTGTAAATTTATTGCCAGGAGAAACAATGATGTTCTGGGGTAGGTAATCAAAGAACCTTCCCGGGAGAATTGTATCTGCCCCATTGGGTGATAATTTAATATCTTCCTTGTGGCCGATGCAGATAATTATATTTAAGTATTTTTCTAGAACGTGTGCTATGTCTTCAGGTTTCCAGTTGTCTCTTGTTATGGTTTGAAGTAATTCAAGCGACAGCGGGTGGCCGATAACATAATCGGCTTTCTCTGGAATGGAGAAGCTAATTATTTGATTGTTTTCGTTTGTGTTTTCAATGGGCTCTTTGATCACTTGGTATTGAACACTAATAGCTCCATTGTCATCGCGTAGGAAACGGGTTTCTTTGCAGAAATCAATTTTTCGGTCAGTCGTGAAATGCCAAGCTAGAATTTTGCTGGTTTCATTTTCTTGGCTTTTGCTGCGCGCTACAATCAAAAACGAGTTGGCTAAATCTAGTGCTAAAGAATTTTTAAAGAGTGTTGGCCATACTAGCTCAGGTGAGAATGCCAACACTGAAGGCAATTGTGGGTCGCGTCGTACGCTTTGCCATGCTAAAGCGGCGGCATCAAACTCTTCGGTTAAAAAACCGCGTTCCGTGATCACGGAAGAGGGGAGCTTATAATCTGGATAAGGGGCGTA
>DATNQK010000310.1:0-2297 GCA_036704065.1 Stenomitos sp. | reverse complement strand
AATCCTCTCTGACCCTAGCCTCCCCGCACCGAGTGGCGTCAATACCCTGAAGTCTACATTGGCTCGTGCTGAATCCTAGGATGTGCCCAAGCTACTAGCCCAGTTGCCTCGGGATTCAACCTCCAGTTAGCCATTAAACAGGTGCCGTTGCTGTGTTTTGAACCGCTGCTGGGCTTGAGACACTGAGCCGTGATGACATTTCTAGGTAAAACAAGAGGGCATTGATGTCGGCTGGATTAACGCCCCCAATGCGAGCCGCTTGCCCAATGGTGAGCGGCTTGATTTTGGCCAGCTTCTCCCGAGCTTCCATCGACAGGGTTTCAATACCGAAGTAATTGAGATCTTCAGGCAGCTTACGATGGGCCTGACGCGTGGCATATTCAATTTGCTGGGTTTGGCGCTTGATATAACCGGAATATTTAATTTCAATTTCGACGCATTCGCGTTCGTCGTCGCTCAGGTTTGCTTGCCCCAAGCCATGCCGATCTAGGTCGATATAGTGCAGGCTCGGACGTCGGAGCAGGTCGGCGAGTGTGAGCGATCCTTTAATGGCCTGACCTGTTTCAGCGGCGATCGCAATTCCTGCCGGATCTTGTTCTTTGACACGAGCGGTTTGTAGGCGTGCCGTTTCTGCCGCAATATTCGCTTGCTTACGCGTAAACAAATCCCAACGGCGATCATCAATCAGCCCTATGTCACGACCGAGGGGCGTAAGGCGTCGATCTGCGTTATCAGACCGCAGAATGAGTCGATACTCTGAGCGACTGGTCAGCATACGGTAGGGTTCGCGCAGATCTTTGGTACAAAGATCATCCACGAGGGTGCCTAAGTAACTGTCTTCCCGTGCAAAAATCACCATGTCCTGGCCGCGCACAAAGCGGGCCGCATTAATGCCAGCCACCAAACCTTGCGCCGCCGCTTCTTCGTATCCTGTCGTGCCGTTTACCTGCCCCGCACAAAACAGACCCTCTACTTTTTTGGTCATCAGTGTGGGATAGCACTGGGTTGCAGGCAGATAGTCATACTCTACGGCGTAGGCAGGACGCAGCATGGTGCATTGCTCTAGCCCCGGCAGCGATCGCAGCATATGTAGTTGCAGCGTTTCCGGTAGGCCCGTCGAAAAACCTTGGATATAGAGTTCAGGGATATCGCGGCCTTCCGGCTCGATAAAAATTTGATGACTTTCTTTATCCGCAAACCGGACAATCTTATCCTCAATACTGGGGCAATAGCGGGGGCCTTTTGCATCAACCCAGCCCCCATACACTGGCGATAAATGTAAGTTTTCGTGAATTAAGCGATGGGTTTCAGTCGTGGTGCGCGTGATATAGCAAGGCATTTGCTCCTGCTCAACATGCACCTCTGGGTCAAAGCTAAACCAGCGCACCTCATCGTCTGGCGGCTGTAGCTCCATCTTGCTGTAATCGACAGAGCGCTTATCCACACGGGCTGGGGTTCCTGTTTTGAGACGCCCAGTTTCAAACCCTAAACGTGTCAGCGTCTCGGTCAGACCTTCCGCAGCAAATTCTCCCGCTCGTCCCGCAGGCATCGACTTATTGCCCACCCAAATCCGACCACCCAGAAATGTTCCAGTGGTTAAAATAACCGCCTTACAAGCAAAGGCAACACCAAAGTAAGTTTGCACCCCTTGAACTTCTTGGTTGGGGCCAAGCACTAAATCGGTCACCATGCCTTCGCGCACCATCAGGTTGGGTTGGTTTTCCACGATGGTTTTCATGCGTGCGGCATACTCACGCTTATCCGTTTGCGCCCGTAGCGCCCACACAGCAGGCCCACGCGAGTTATTCAACAAGCGCTTTTGTAAGTAGGTACGGTCGGCCATTTTGCCAATTTCACCGCCCAAAGCATCCACTTCATGGGTCAACTGCGACTTAGCAGGCCCACCCACTGCCGGATTGCAAGGCTGCCAGGCAATCTTGTCCAAATTGAGGGTTAACAGTAGCGTTTTGCACCCCAAACGCGCCGTCGCCAGCGCTGCCTCGCAGCCAGCATGGCCAGCGCCAACCACTACAACCTCAAAAGCATCAATAAAATCAACGGACATTTGCATGGACATCGCCCAACAGCACAGTTGCTTAACTGTTCACTATTGTAATCGCTGATAGATCTCGGATTTGGGACAAGACGCAACCTGGGTCAAGAACGCCAACTTTTAAGTTTGGGAGTCACTCAAAGTAGGCTGTTCTAAGATCCAGTGCAGAAATCGAGACACCTTCACTCTAGCGACGCAACATGAGAAGGAGCATCAAGCGCCTGAGCAGCAGGCTTAATAACGC
>DATNQK010000309.1:0-11927 GCA_036704065.1 Stenomitos sp. | reverse complement strand
TAGAGAAGCCACCGTTTCGCGAGATTCAAAGCCTGGTTCGTCTACGGTACTGTACAGATCGACCAGACCTGGGCCTAAAACACACCCGTTACAGTCTCGAACCCGAGTCCCGTCTGGGTAGCCTGTCACCTCAGGTGCGATCGCCTGAATCTTGCCATCAGCCACCCATACATCGGCGATCTCGTCCCGTTGCGTGACTGGGTTGAGGACGCGGACTTGTTTAAGGAGTTCATCGGTCATGGTGTTGTGGGCTGAAACGCAGCTAGAGTGCACCTGCAGCCGTGCGATCTAGAATACCGCCCAGGTGGGTCGTAATATTCATCGCTTGCAAGGTGGGGGGGCCTTCTGCGGGATAGTCGATGACACTCACCGCACCATTGCCTTGCTTAAAGCACCAGAACTTTTCTGCCCCAGCCCCAGCCACATGGCACAGAATGGCTTTGTTCACCGCATCGTGGGCCACGACAATCCCAATGGGAGTCGTGCCTGGGTTTTGACTGCGAGCGGCGTTGGCCACATCTAGCCAAGCTGTCACAGTTCTATCCCAAACCTGCTGTAAATTTTCGCCTTCTGGCATTTGTACCGTTTCCGGTTGCGTTCGCCAGCGTTCCAACTCCCCAGGATATTCTGCTTCGATTTCCGATTCGAACTTTCCTTCCCAGGTGCCGTGGCTGATTTCGCAAAAGTTGGGTTCAAGACGCAACTCAACTTGCGGATGATAGGTCAAAATAGCCTCTGCCGTTTCCTTGGGACGCAGCATGGGGCTAGAGACTGCAAAGTTGATAGGGACATCGCGTAAAAACTCAGCCGCTTGTTGGGCTTGGTTTTTACCGTTGGCATTGAGGGGAATATCCATCTGCCCTTGGAAGCGACCCTGGCGATTCCAATCGGTTTCCCCATGACGCACCAGCAACAACCGAACGCTGTCGTACCCTTTGCGAACTTTGGGTAAAGGTAGACCCAAGTGACTCGTGAGGTTTAACGACTCCAGTTGGGCACTACTGAGGGTTGCGTCAGGGAAATTGAGGATACTGATGGCGCAGTTCGCCTGCTGGATGGCCTGATATTGCGAGGGAGGTAATCCTAGGGCCGTACAAATCAAGCTGCGGTTAATGCCGCTATGGCCCACCAGGACAATGGTTTGATGCGGATGCCGCACCAGCAGTTGTTGCCAAAGCTGACGGGCTTGCTCAAACAAAGCCCGCACGGGATAAAAGGGCTGACTCCCATCCTCGGCAAGGTCCATCTTCAAGTCGTGGGGCGCTTTATGCCACTGCCGATAGGCCTCAGGGAACTTCACCTTCACGTCGTCGAAGAACAAGCCTTCCCAAAGCGGCAAACTAATTTCGATTAAGTTGGGTTCTACTTGGAGCGGAGGCACAGCCGTTCCAGCTTCCGTCAGCGCAGCAGCAATCGTTTGAGCCGTAAGCTGAGCGCGTTGCAAAGGACTGTGGTAAAAAGCCTGGATATCGATGCCTTGAAGGGCTTGACCGACTAATTTTGCATCGGCAATGCCTTTTTCTGTCAGCGTCGAGGTGTCAATATGTCCTTGGACTCGACCTTCTGCATTAAAGCTGCTCTCGCCATGACGCACTAAAATAACACGAGTAGCCAGGGTTGTATCCTCCGTTTAGGCCAGAAGCATTCTAACTCGTCTTGCGGGTTTTACTCTATTGGTTCGTTGCGGAGATCTCCCAATCGTCCTATCTGATTTATTCAATCCCAAAGGATCCTCAGGAGCATGAAAGTCCCCCCACTTATCCTCACTGTATTAACGCTCCTGGTCAGTATTGCGATCGCCTCTACATTATTTGGGAGTTGGGGCAAACCTCAGGTTCAAAGCCAGCTCAATTTATATCAATCGGATTTGATGCTTAGGGCCACGGAATGGGAGGGACTGAATCGGTCACAGGCAGACTCTCCTTCGATCAAGACCTCATTGCTCGGTGCAGATCCGCTCAAAGAAGTCATCGAGCAATATCAAACAGTACAAACCTCGGTGCAGCAGGAGTTGGCACGTTCGCAGCAAGCTCAGTCCCCTGCAACACCGTCCCTCAGCAGCGTAAAACCATCGGAAGAATTTCAAGAACCCATTTCCAATACTGGCCCCGATCCACGGCCCGATACGAGACGCCAGTTAAGCGATGAGCTAACACTCCGATTAGGGCTGTTATATGCTGAATCGGGAAACCGCGACAAGGCGCTTAAAACTTGGACTGCGCTCTTGAATGCACCAGCGGCTCAAGAGAGCCTCCAGACCTCTGTGCCAACCGCACAGGTGTTGCGCGGACTGTGGAGCGACCCACCCCAAATTTTCCCCCAGGCAGAGCAGGTTTTAAATCGTCACTTAAAGGGATGGTTCCGCTATCAAGGGCTGGCCAAACTCTACACGGTGCAGCAGCGACCAAGCGCCCAGTCTGATTTATACGATACGGAACAAGCAGCAGCACAAAGCGCCTTTTTGCGTCTCCTGGCGGTGAGTGTGATGCCGGGGCTGGGCAGTATCCTCGGGCTGATCATTTTGGTGTACTGGGGTGTACGGGCGGTTCTACCGCGTGCGACGGGGTCGGCTAGTACCGATGCAGAAGGATTCCGAGAAGCAGGGGTGGCATCCCCCAATGCGCTGGGGAATGGAACACCAGAGGGTGGTGCATCGATGCGATCGCTCCCCCCCGTCTTTGCAATGGATGAAGGGCCATTACAGCAGACCGTGTTGTGGCCGAAGGAAACGATCTGGCAAACAATGGTGCTCTGGTTTACGGCGTTTTTTGCTGTCAGTTACCTTGTCGTGCCCCTGACCATTGCCGTATTGGGCTTAAACCCTGCCCAGTTTACGGGACGGGCCCAGGCATACGTGGCTCTCTTTAGCTATGTTTGTTTAACAACAGTGGGGCTTGGCATTTTACAACTCTCCCTCCGACCTTTTATTCCCAATGTGCTGAAATGGTTGCCGCTGCGGTTTTCAGCCAATTGGATCGGCTGGGGGATTAGTGGATATTTTGTAGCACTGCCCTTGGTACTGGTGGTGTCGCTGTTGAACCAAAAGCTGCTACAGGAGCAGGGCGGCGGCAACCCTATTCTAGAAATTATCTTGCAAGGTCATGATCGGCTCACCATCGGCCTACTGTGGGGCCTCGTGGCGATTTGTGCCCCCCTATTTGAGGAAACGCTATTTCGGGGATTCTTATTAACGTCCTTAACGCGCTATATCCCCGCTTGGCAGGCGATCACCCTTAGTGGGGTGTTGTTTGCCGTGGCCCACTTAAACCTCGGAGATTTACTACCGCTGTCGGTATTGGGCATGTTATTGGGGTATGTGTATTTGCGATCGCGCAATCTCCTGGCTTCCATGCTCCTGCACAGTTTGTGGAATAGCGGCTCCTTTGTAGGGTTATTGATTTTAGGCAGCAGCAACACTTGAATAGGCAGAAGTCTGACAAAGCAGGACATTGAGGCCCAAAAAAAGGGATGAACGACCGTTCATCCCCTGGCTCAGCTCAAAAATTTAGGCGTTTAGACAAACCATTCTTCAATCGCTTCCGCCTTTGTATTGGTGCGTCGCTCCGGTGTTTCCCGAGTGAAGCGCATGTGAATGGCTCGATTTTGTTCGCCGTCTGCTGCCACTGCCACAATGGGGAAGTCAATCAACCCATCTTGGAAGGACATTTGGAATCGGAAGGTTCCATCAGAGGTTAACTCAATCGGACGTCCGCCAATGGTGACATGGGCATCCGGCTCGGTAGCACCGTACACAATGAGTTCAGCATCAGCCACCAACCAGAACTTACGGGGACGCTCTGGAGCCGCAGAGGCGGAGAACATTCCCACGCCCGAAGCGCTTGCTACACCAGACACCGTTGGCAATGCCCACAGACCCACGCCTGAAGGGAAGACATAGGAACTGAGGCCTTGTTCGTGAACGGGCGCTTGGTGCATGGAACCAAAGACCGAACCCGCTACCCGCAGAGACTCTGCACCTTGGGCCAAGTTAAAGATTTGATCGTAGATGGCATCGCTGGACTTGTCGTAGGTCACGACTGTGCGAGTGGGCTGCTTGAGTTCGGCAATGGTCTTACCGCGCAGATCAGATTCCCACTCTACGGTCACAAAGTGATCGTCTACCCAATCGGAAGGATAGGTCGGCGGGATGCGCACGGAACTCGAACGAGACAACATCAACCAACGACCATCGTAGGTGCGATAACCCAGTTCTACGGCATAGTCGCGATCGCTAACTGGAATCGGAATGTACCATTCCCGCGCCAACTCATCGCAGGGATATTCCTGCACGCTGTGGGGTACTTGATAGCTTGCGTCAATATCGGTGACATCGTAAATCCGCAGGGCCAACTGTTGGCCACCTTGGGAGCGCAAATCAGCTTTGTGCTCGTTGGGAATATCCCAGTATGCATAAGCCCATTGCGGGTCACGGGGCATCAGAACAATACGACTTTCTCCATACCCTTCCGGTAAATCCTCTAGAGATTCGTCCACAATCGCCAAAGCCGGGTTGTAGAGCGTCGTGGTCCCAACGTCAAACTTAGTCGACTCAACAAGCTCTTGAGCTTCTAGGGGATCGGATGCAGCAGGGTGGGAAGAAGTCATAGGTGCATTACTTAATTCACGGTGTTGAGCATCTTGAATCGAAGCAAGGAGTTGATCTTTACGCATGCGGCTGTACCGCGAAATGCCGTAATAACTCGCCACCCGGCGCAGTTGCCGGAGCGTCATCTCCTCTAAAGGCGTTTGGTCGTAGGCCATGGGTCAATCGACCTCCTGAACTAGGGCAATGGTGCTAGGGATCGTTATTGTGACAAATATGTAACATATTTTCTGGAATGTCAACTTCTGAAACCCTTCATAAATCTAGATTCACGCAAAAAACAGCCTTTCGGGGATCGCAATGTCATGGTTTCATAACATTGCACATCAATGGTCAGTTGATGGAACAAATGCGATCGCATCGGGCGTCAACAGGACAGGGTGGCACCAGAATACTGACGATTGTTCGGTCTTCGGGCATACTAAATAGCACACACTGACCTCGACGCACACTGACCTCACGCCCATGTTGAATGGGGAGATTCTTTTTATGTTGAAACGCAAGTTTTTAGCCGTAGCCAGTGCGATCGCCATTACGGCTTTGCCGTTTGCCCCGCACGCAATGGCCCAGACCTACACACCGGGTCCTGTCTCCGATATCATTCAGCAGTTAAATTTAACGCCAGCGCAGCAACCAGAGGTGGATAAAATTCAGGCCCTTGCTGCAGCACGAATCAAAGGCCTTCTCTCAGAAGATCAGCTCAAGCAGCTCAAGGTACTGGCCGATGCGGGGAAAGCAGACTCAGAGGCATTCAAGAGCCTTAACCTAACGGATGACCAAAAAACTCAGCTGAATGAAATTCAGCTGGATGTGGGCATGCAACTATTTGCGGTGTTAACCCCCGATCAGCAGCAAAAATTGATGGACGCCATGAAGGCGTTAGCCAATAAAAAATAGTGACGTTCTGGGCTTAAGGCACCGTTCGCTACCCTGCATTCACAACAAAGGAGCGTCTACCATGGACGCTCCTTTCGTTTTTAAAGGGCAGGTTCCTTGCAAATTTATCGTTTAGACTCCAGACCGAGAGCGGTCTGTTAGCAAACCTCGGGGTTGGCCTCATCAGCCTGTTTGCTGGCTAAGGTTGCATGAAAATCTTCTTGCACTTTCAGCGTCAACCGCTTCGAAACTTGACGCACAATCTGACCCAGCAGGCGATCACCCGTGGACTGGATCAGCGATTTGGGAAGCCGTTGAATAAATCGAGGAAACCGCAGCGACACATTTAAGTCTAAGGTCCATTCCACATGGGTGATTGCGCTAGGCGTTGCCCCATTTCCTATCAGAGCCGCACTCGCCCCATCCTGACCTCCGGCTTTATCCACCAGTTGTAGCGCCGCCTGAAAGTCCACCTGATAGCCCTGTTCCGCAGCGATCGCCTCAGGAATGGTTTCGATGCGATACACCCCTAAGGCATCCGGAGGCAGCAAGCGCAGACCAATCTTCGGTTCAACGTCAAACCCCAGCGAGCCATAATGACCCACCACAATTAAATAGCCATTCTCTTCAATCGGCTCCACCTTCATGGGGTGAGCACAGCGGCAAAACCAGCCCTGATGCACATTGAGATACTCAGCCACCGTCTGCCGATCAGCAGCCAATTCCATGGCACCCACAAAATGACTCCGAAAATACGTTAAACCCTCTGCTTCAGAACCTTTAGACGGCTGTAACGATAAATCGGGAGGCACTGGGTCTTGAGCCAGTCCTACCCAAGTGTCATGAGAGAGTGGTTGCGCATAGTTCGACTGCATTCTTTGTTCCCCCAAGTCCGGGCACAGCGGTTCAATATATTTATCACTCCCCATTGCGGCCCTAAGTGCGACAGATCAATGCATAGGCGTGATCTTGATTCATCAAAGGTTGCATAGGGAAAATTCAATCGATAAAGAATAATAGGTTTTGATCTACAACATACGGTCTAAAACTCGACTGAAATCCGCAGGGAAAGTGCCTCTCCAGCATTGTACAAACAGATAAAGCACTGGCTTGCACCATGCAATTCTGTACTGTAACGTGTCCTCGGGGTTTGGTTCAAACCTAAGGTTAGCAAGCTACCCAAGGAACCAATCGGGCTTCAAAACAGACACTAAACCTGTGGGCAGTTGAAATTTAGATCCAACTTTTTCACTAGAATAGCGAATCCAAAAGGTTTCTCCAGCAGATTCCTAGACATTGATGCGTAATTGCAGCGCTTTGAACCGCACCTCTTCCCAGTGCGATAGGTCGGTCGGCAATGTTGCTATTCTAAGGACAGCCCCTTGCAACAGCTTGCATGGATCATTCGACAATCCCAAGCTGAGGGCAAGCTACCCCGCAAACCCAACTGGTTGAGGCAAGTTGTGCAATGAGACGTTTAACCCGAACCTGGAAATCGGCCTGTGTATGCAGCGGCATCATCGTAACGCTCGCTTGCGGTGCCGCACCACTGCGTGCTCAGTACACCAATCCACCTGTGGGAACTGACCCCACGGGCGGTAAAGACCTGAACGATATTTGGAATAACCGCGACGCGAGTTCCTCGTCCTTATATACCTTGATCAATCGCTTACAACTAATGAATGGCCGCAGTATGAGCGACTTTAATGCCGATCAAGACGAGAACTTTAACTCGGCCCTTAAAGACTTCCGCCAAAAGCAGCAAGAACAATTTCAGTCCGTGCCCCCCTCAGGATCTAACGGCTCGAATGGCATTGCGATTCCCACGCCTTAACGCCCTATGGTCCAAGGTATGAATCGACGCCGGAGAAAAGTCTGGCAGGCACTGCTCTGTCTGACTGTGGGTATTGGCACAATTGGAACCGCATTCCGTGCCGTTGCAGCCCGTCCCACTTTAATTTCAGCACTCCCACAGCAACAGGGAAATCAGCTGATTGTCAACGGTCAGACTTTTGCCGGCGCATGGAGACAGTGGATTGATCCCAGCACTGGACAACCTGCGATCGCCCTCAGTGACAGTGCTTGGATGCGCGCCATCGGGGGCGATCTGCTGGACAACAGCAGCCCAACGCAGCAGCCCATACAGTGGTTTACCAGCACACCGCTGACCGTTCCTGTACAACTTAGCCCGACCGCACGCTTGCTGAATTTAACGCAAGCAATACGGCAGTGGGGCTGGCAGGTTCAAGCGCAAGGTGGCACGTTAGCACTGCGCACCCCGACCGCTACCGTTCAAGCAGTACGGCTCGGTCAACAACCTTGGGGCCGACGCCTAGTGCTGACCTTGGATCGGCCTACTCCTTGGACAATGGCCAAACTGACCAATAGCCGCACAGGTCGAACCGATCGCGAGTTTTCCCTTCAGCTTGACGCAACACTCTCCCCTGCGGTGCTGCAAGGTTTTGCCGCTAAACCCGGCACTGGGCTCAAGTCTCTGAAGCTGACCCCTAATCAAGGACAATTGACGGTTCAAGGCACGATTGAGGGCACATTTCATCCGGCAGTATGGACCACTGATAATCCACCTCGACTGGTTGTAGACCTTCGTCAATCTCCCCTTAAATCACGGCGCATTGTATGGGCACCAGGGTTGGAATGGCGCGAGTCTGTCATTCCCTATGGAGAATCTCAGTTTCCAGTAACATGGCTTGCAATTAACCCGCGTCAGCCTGGATTAAAAATTCAACCCATCTGGGGCAATCCGACTGGAATCCTGGGCATCGATCCACTGGTTACGATGTCTCAGCGCAACCAAGTGCTTGCAGCCATCAATGCTGGTTTTTTTAGCCGCGATCGCCAATCCCCCCTAGGAGCCATTCGTCGCGATGGGGTGTGGGTCTCCAGTCCGATTCTAGGACGCGGTGCCATTGGCTGGTCTCCGCAAGGAGCGTTCAAAGTCGGGCGGTTGATGTTACAAGAAACCTTAATCACCCGCTCAGGCCGTGCTTTACCCCTGGCTTCTAGCAACAGCGGTTATCCGCAAAAAGGCATTGCACGCTATACCAGTGCTTGGGGGTCTGCCTATAGCCCGCTGCTGCAAAATGAACAGGTGATCACCGTCGTCAATCAGCAAGTGCAATCGATCCGGCCCAGTCAACCCAACCTGGCCTTTCCAATTCCTAGCAATGGCTTCTTGCTGGTCTTGAGGGCGATCGCCCCCGATGCTGAACTCAGCCCAGGCATGCAGGTTCAATATCAAGCACGAACGACACTGCCTGCCTTCGAAAACTTACCCAACATTGTTGGGGGAGGCCCACTCTTGGTTCAAGATGGGCAAATTGTAGAAAATACGCTTGCAGAACAATTCAGCCCCACCTTTGCCCAGCAAGCCGCAGATCGCAGTGGCATTGGTCAAACCGCAGATGGAACCGTTGTTCTCGCTGTTACCCATAACCGTATTGGTGGCGCTGGCCCCACCCTGCGCGAGTGGGCCTATGTAATGCGTAGCTTAGGTGCAGTCAATGCCCTGAACCTAGATGGAGGCAGTTCCACCGCCCTTTATCTCGGAGGACAGCTCCTAGATCGCCATCCTGTCACAGCCGCAAGGGTACACAATGCCATCGGCATATTTATACAGCCTTAAGCATTGATGCAATCTTTCCAATTCAGGATAGAGTCGGCTAGGATGGAGCAAAAATAATTATTTTAAGAGTAATTCCTTATGGTACAAGCTAAAGAAATTGGCAGCTTAGCGGTTGTAAGCCCTCAAGCAGTTGCCGCCACTGAGTTACGGCCTTGGGGTGCTTTCACCATTTTAGAAGAAGGCCCTGGCTACAAAATTAAGCGAATTGAAGTCAATCCAGGGCATCGTTTGAGCCTGCAAATGCACCACCATCGGAGTGAGCATTGGATTGTGATTTCTGGCATCGCAAAAGTATCGCGTGGGGAAGAAACCCTCATGCTTTCCACCAATCAATCCACCTATGTGCCGCGCTTTACTTGCCATCGTTTAGAAAATCCAGGCAAGGTGCCGTTGGTTTTAATTGAAGTACAAAACGGGGAATATCTAGGCGAAGATGATATTGTGCGTTTTGACGACGATTACGCACGGTAACGCCACTTCCAGAAGGATACATTCCCATGATTCGCTTAAGTACTGCCGCTGCCAATGAAGTGCGACGCTTGAGAAGGCGACATCGTATTTCAGAGCGTGGCGTACTGCACATTGGTATTCAAGAAAGAGGCTGTGCAGGGCTCTCTTATCACCTTGACTTTAGTGAAACACCTCAATTAGAAGATCAGGTGTTTGAGTGTGACGGCCTCCAAGTGGCTGTTGCCCCTGCTCAGTTGCCCTACTTAGACGGTTTAGTGCTAGATTACGCTGAAGATTTAATGGGCGGTAGCTTTCGCTTTGATAATCCCAATGCCAAGAAATCGTGCAGTTGTGGCCATTCCTTTGCAGTAGAAGAAAGCACAGAAGCCTAAATTGGGGCCATCCGCAATCGAGAAGCAATCTGCAAACTCACCCTTGCCGACTCAAGTTTTAGATTCAATCCACCGCTGGATCTTGATCAATAGTTGATCAAAGTTGACGGGCTTTGGGGCGTAGTCATTGCAGCCTGCTGCAAGGCAATGATCTTTTGCCTCGATACCGTCATGGGCGGTCAAGGCAATGATCGGAATGGCTGAGATGACAGGATTGTTGCGGATTTGGCGTGTTGTCTCCCAACCATCAATACCAGGAAGTCCAATATCCATCAGCACGAGGTTGGGGGGGTTGGCTTGAATCATGGCGATCGCCGTCTCGCCATTGTCGGCCACTTCCACCTCATATTCGTGACGTTCTAGGCGGCGACACAACAGCCGCGCATTAACAGGATGATCTTCAACCAGGAGCAAGCGAATGGCCATATTGCAGTGTTTCGCAGGGGTGAAGTTGGCAACAACCAGATAGGCACAGCCCCTTAGGAACGTTTTCTATCTTGGTAGAGGTGCCAAGCAGAGGGCAACAGCGAAACCACCACAATGGCAAGCACAACCAAAATTAAGTATTTCTCCATGATTTTCGGATCAATCATCCGACCCAGGAAATACCCCATCAGCGTTAAGCCCACCGTCCAAATGGCACCGCCTACCAAATTATAGGTAAGAAAGACGCGATAGTTCATCGAACCAATGCCAGCAATAATGGGAGCAAACGTCCGCACTACTGGCAGAAACCGTGCCAAAATAATGGTTTTTTTGCCATGCTGCTCATAAAATTTTTGAGCTTTGTTTAGATTACTTTTGTGAAAAAACAAAGACTCTTCACGGCGAAAGAGGCGTTTGCCAAAGCGGTGGCCCGTACTATAGCCGACATTGTCTCCCGCAACTGCGGCGATAAAACAACCCACAATCAGGATGCCAATCTGGAACGGGCTATTCGGGGTCGAGGCCAAAAAACCAGCTACAAATAGTAAGCTATCTCCTGGCAAGAAAAAGCCCACCAAAAGGCCCGATTCAGCAAAGATAATAGCCCAGACACCGAGGTATCCCACCGAACGAATCAAATGCTGCAGATCGAAATGCATTATGACTTTTAGTAAAAAAGAAGGGCGCGAGGCAGCAGACCTATTGTAGCTGTGAACCGACGCTTCGTCGCGTTGTCTGTCCACAGAGTTGGATCGACGTCCACCCTTGCAGAAGGGGTCGGGGCTTACTGCATGGTTTGCGCTAAGGCATCAAACAGATCAGTTGTTAGTGTTTGCACGGCATCTCGGGCACTCCGGCGATTTTGGCGGTAGTGGGGCAAGCGCTGAGTCACGGATAGCGGTTCTCCAATGGTTAAACAGACGCGACGAGGGCCTAAATTCGGGGCAGGTTCAATTTTTTTGTCTTCAATCCAGGTTGTAATTCGCCATAGAAGCATGAACATCTCGGCAAAGCGCTCTACCGTTGGCCGCTGCAAAATATAACTGCCCGTGATGACCGTCAGGCGTTCTGCAAGGCGCATGTGCCACAGGGCTAAGCTGGCATCCTCTGCCAGCCAATCAGCCAATCCGCGATCAATGCGACTGAGCTGCTCCATATCTTCGCGGAAGATCCGCTCCCACCCAGCTTGCTCTAGGCGTCGGCATCGATCTACTGAGCTACCTTGGGGCTGAACACCTAAGCGGCTTTCTGCCACTTGGAGCGCAGATTCCATATAGATTTGGATTCGAGCGGTGAGCTGTTCGTTGCGGGGAAGATGTTGAAGTTTGGCGATCGCATCAGGGCAAGGGCAAACAGAAAAGCGTTGGTAAAAGTATTCCAAACGTTGCAGCAAGTACTCGCTCAAACTTAAGAGCCGTCCATAGAGCGCATCAGCGCGTGGATCACTGAGTAGACCCGCTGGGGCACCAGGCTGCTGTATGCCGCAGGCTTGTTCGATTTGCGTAAATAGTGTTTCGAGTTGAGTCCAGGGTGGATG
>DATNQK010000308.1:0-3355 GCA_036704065.1 Stenomitos sp. | reverse complement strand
GTGGCAACAACAGCCTGAGCTTTTTTCAAGGAGGTTCCAGTGGCAACGGTGATCAATTCCGCAAGGGCGGCGGAATTCGGTTCATAGAGGCAGCGTTGAACAGGCCATTGGCGAGAAGGGGAAGCGTCTGATACTTTTGCGAAATACATAGGCTATGATCTCTCTAGTGATATTTTCAAAAGCGATCGCACTTTCTTCTGGCAATGCGATCGCTTTTTTATATGAAGGATTTGTGGAGAGCGGTCTTAGGCCGCCAAGCCTCGTTCTGCGGTTCCTGAGGAGGAACTAGCCACGTTCTCGGTCGGGCTCGAAGGGGTGTTGGGTTTTCAAGGTTCAGGGGCGATTGCGATGCGAAACTGAAGCCCGTTGCAGCGGCGTTCTGCAAGGGCGAAACGAAGTGGAGAGCGCAGCGTCCCTTGCAGGTTGTCGGGGCATCGGGCAATGTGAAGCGTTGCAATCCGCCCCGACCTTGAAAACATCACCACCGAGCTGCACGTCCGGAATGAGGCGAGGCGTCCATCCTGGAGCAGGGTGGAAGGGGTCAAGGGCGATCACTCCCAATCAATTTTGAACGAAGGGAGACAATCGCCTGCTAACCCAGGTGCCTAAGAGCACTGGAGTGCAGCCTTCTGGATTGCCAGGATTTTGGCTTAGAGGTATTGGGCAGCATGAATTGGACGGGAGATCGCATTACTCAATGTCTAGAACAAATCCAGGTAGTACGTCTTCTCCTGATAGTTGTGTGGGCAGTTGGACAATTTCGACTGTTTTGCCTGCGCGGTAAACTTCAACCGTCCTATCTTGAGGATTAATCAGCCAGCCCAAACGCAATCCACTAGCGAGGTACTCCTGCATCTTGTTCTGCAACGGCTTGAGACGATCGCTTTCAGAACGCAGTTCAATGACAAAATCAGGACACAACGGCGGAAATTTCTTTTGCTGTTCGGGTGTGAGCGTATTCCACCGCTCCAGACTGACCCACGCTGCATCGGGAGAGCGATCGCCACCGATAGGAAGCTTGAAGACCGTTGAAGAACTGAAGACTTTACCGAGTTTGGTTCCACGATTCCATAACATCAAATCGGCAATTAAGTTGGCTTCTCGTTCGCCACTTTCACCACCCACGGGGGACACAATAATTAACTCTCCTTCAGGACTGCGCTCCATTGCCACGTCTTTATTCGCCATGCACAGTTCGTAAAATTGCTCATGGGTCAGATGTTGGGTCAATGGCTCTAGATTCAAAACGATGGCAGTCATAATTCACTACCTGTTCAGGTTCTCTTATTGTATGCCCTTGCTCGTTGAAACCTTTGTCTCAGCGACAGCCTTGTTAAGCTTTCTCTGGGATGATTATTGATGGGACTCGCTTCACCCTGCAGACCCACATGCTCCCGAAAGCGATGCATTTGTAGCAGCTCTTCAATACGCTCTCTTGTCTCGGGCGATCAAGATTGCAATATATCTGACAGGCATCACTACACATTAGCGATCGCACTACACATGGCACTCATCCGACTAGTCAACGAGAATTTCTATCTGCTCTATACCGATGAGGCGGCGCTGCCACAAAGCGACGGAAACTCTATACTTATGTCCAGATGGGCAACACCTTTTGTTACGCAACACGACGACTGTGTGACCACTAGAAAGGACTGTTGTGCTGAGCCATTACCACCGTTGAGCCCTACCCGTAGCTGCCGTTGGCTCCAGTTCTAGCAATGCGACATCGGTCTCAAACACAACCTTAAACGAAGGCATGTGTCATGCTCGTACTGACGCTTAGCACTGCGAGTCGCCACCCTCAACCATCCCTAAGCATGCCAGTCGTGGTCCATTACATATTAAATCTTGGTTTTCTAAGCTCAAAGCCGTACGGAGTAGGTTGGATACTGCGCTTGTCTTATCTGCATAAATCTTGGGCATTCTAATACAGATAAAAGTTGTAGATGGTTCTACGTGAATGCGCTTGGAAATGAAAGAAGCTCCGACCGATGTCGATCTTGAATTTCCAGGGAGGCCGCTCCCTGCCAGTTCTCACCTTTATGTGAAGCGATCGCCGCTTGAAGAAATGGCGAGTAAAGAACTCCTCAAACCCGGTAGCGTCATTCGGATTCAAGCGCCCCAACGCATGGGCAAAAGTTCATTTATGAACCTGTTATTAGACCATGCCCAACAACAGGGCTATCGCGTGGCCATCATCGATTTCCAAGAAGCAGACGAGAGCATTTTTGCAAGCTTAGAACGAACCTTGCGTTGGTTTTGTGCCAATGTCGGCCGTCGCCTCAAACTACCCGCCCAGCTCGACGAATATTGGGACCAAGACATTGGGGCGAAAGTCAGCTGCACGATTTATTTTGAAGACTATTTGATTGAGGCTGCTGATACACCATTGGTGTTAGCACTTAATGAAATCAATCGTATCTTCGACCATCCTGACATTGCCAAAGACTTCTTGCCGTTGCTGCGGTACTGGCATGAGCAGTCTAAACAATCGGAGGCTTTTGGGCGTTTACGTATGGTGCTCGCCCATTCCACTGAAATTTATGTGCCGTTGCAAGTCCATCAGTCACCCTTTAATGTAGGCTGTCCCATTCAGCTGACAGACTTTAACTTAGCTCAAACACAAGAACTGGCGTGTTGCTATGGTTTGACAGAAATAGCATCTTCCTCCAACGAATCAGTCTTGCAAGCCCTGCTCGATCTAGTGGGGGGCAGTCCCTATCGCCTCAGCCTTGCGTTCTACCACAGTCGAATGGGAAACACTTCTTTAGAATCTATTCTTTCGGATAACTTTGAAACTGGAACCGGAATTTATAATGCTCATCTGCAAAGTGTGGCGGTCGCCCTGCAAGCTGATCCGAACTTAAAAGCAGCAACCCTCGACATAATCCGTAGCGATGGTCCCGTAGAATTGCCGCCGTCTATCGCCTACAAATTGCAGCGCTTGGGTATTGTTTCCCTCAATGGTCATCAAGCCCGTATTAGTTGCCATTTGTATAGCAAGTTTCTCACGTCTCAAATTCTCACCTCTCAGTTTTCTACGCGATCAAACTTAGATCGACCCTCATCTGACCCTGAATTATCTACCCCCCACTTATCTGGTGAAGATCCTTTAGTCCACTTACCCCCTACCAAAACAGATCATGCCGTGGAAGGGGTGTCCCCAATTTTAGGCAATCGCTATTGCATTGAGTCCAAATTAGGACGGGGTGGGTTCGGCACCACATATCTTGCAATTGACACCCACCGTCCAGGGCAACCCACTTGTGTCGTCAAAAAATTGGAGCGTTGGTTTGATGCAGCTGATCTAGTTCATGCCCGTCGCTTGTTTGCAACTGAGGCTCAGACCTTA
>DATNQK010000307.1:0-7722 GCA_036704065.1 Stenomitos sp. | reverse complement strand
GGAAATTAACCGCGTGATGGATGTGGCCCTTAAGGCCGCTGTGGTGCGACCCGCTGTGCAATTTGTAGAACGCTTGTTTGGGCTGATGGAAGTCCATGCCAGTCGCCAAGCCGAAGTGCAAGCAGCCTCACGGGCCATCCTAGATGCCCTTGGGGTGCGTCGCCAAGATTGTTTACGGCCCAGGGTTGTGTCTAGTCAGGTCATTCGTAACATCGACGCCCATCAAGCACAACTGATTAATCGCATGGCACGGGGACAAATGTTGCTCGCAGGCCAAACCCTTTATGTGATGGAAGTGCAGCCAGCCGCCTATGCCGCCCTTGCCGCCAATGAAGCTGAGAAAGCCGCGTTTATTAATATCCTAGAAGTCCAAGCCGTGGGCGCGTTTGGCCGCTTGTACTTGGGCGGTGCCGAGCAAGACATTATGGCCGCCATGCGAGCAGTCATCTCGGCAATGGAAAATACCCCTGGCCGCGAACACCCCGATCTCGCCCGCAATCAGTAGTCAAGATTGAGGCGACCGATGGAGCAGAGCGAATCATGGCAAATTTAGACCACCTAGCCCAACTCAAAGCAGGCGTTTGGGCCTGGAACCGCTGGCGATCGCAGTATCCTCACATCGAGCCCGATTTGCGAGATCTCTCCCTGAGGGGGTTCAACTTCAGCGGTGCCAACCTGCGCCAAGTCAACTTTGGAAACAGCGTACTCGTCGGCACTTTGCTGCAAGGGGCCCAATTACAGCAGGCCAACTTTACCCTTGCCAATCTTTCCCAGGCCCAACTGGATGGAGCCGATCTCAGCCACGCCAACTTAATCGGCGCTAACTTGCAGGACGCAAGTCTAGCAGAAGCCAATTTATCTCAGGCCAATTTGATTGGGGCTCGCCTGCGCAATGCCAACCTCAAACGCAGTCACCTGGATCGGGCACAACTCAATCGTTGCGATCTCGGCAGTGCTGTACTGATTGAAGCCAATCTTTGCAGTGCAATCTTAGGGCAAAGCAATCTGCATCAAGCCATTCTCATCGACGCCCAAATGTATGGCGTTGACTTGACCCTGGCCAACTTGCGCGAAGCCAACCTGTGCCATGCCTATTTGGTTGCCGCCCTTTTAATAGATGCAGACTTGTATGCCGCCCGCTGCGATTGGGCCAACCTCAGTCGTGCCAACCTGCAAGGAGCCAATTTGCAACAGGCCAGCCTTCGGGGCACAAACCTGTCTCGCAGTCGCTTGCAAGGAGCCTACTTCAACGACATTGATTGGGAAATGGCAAACCTAGACCACGCCGAACTCGACAATCTAGCGCACCTAACCGGGCAACCCCACATCCCATCAGCACCTACAGACAATCGCAGAACCTAAAGAAAGGGTTAAAGCTTAACATTCCTTCAAATTTCTATGGGAATGTTAAGCCTAAATACTTAATCGTTAAAGCTTGCATTCATCTGTGAGGTTACGCTGCTGGCTGCTGCATGAACCACTTAAGTCATGTCCTTCAACTGCCCTTACCCGAGGCTGAATATACCCAGACCATCCATTGTCCTGGGACCATTCAGCCCCACGGGGTTTTGATTGCTTTTAGTACACCTGACTGCACTATTCTCCAAGTCAGCAGCAATATTCAGGCTTACTTTGGTGTGGCCCCGCAAGCACTGTTGGGCCAACCCTTAAGCGTGCTATTGGGCGAGCCGCAAGCAGCCACTGTCCAACAGGCTTGGCAAGAAAACTTAGGCACTGCAAATCCCCTCAACCTTGCCATTCCCCCGCAGATCAACCCCGAAGCAATCAATGATGCTGAGCAGATCGGTTGCCAGAATACGGGAGAGGCAGCAAACCACTCGACCAATTTTTTAGGGATTGTACATTGCCTAGAAGAGGTAGCGCTCTTAGAACTGGAGCGATCGCAGCCGGAGGACGAACTACACCACTTTCAGCTCGAACGTCAGGCTCGACAGGCCATTGCCAAACTACAACGCACCGATAGCATCGATGCCTTTTTGCAGTGTGCCGTGACAGAAGTCCAGCGCATTACAGGCTTCGACCGCGTGATCGCCTATCAGTTCGATACCCAAGGGGCAGGGTGCGTGATGGCCGAGGTTAAGCAGCCTAGTCTTCCGGCTTACTTAGGCCTACACTTTCCCGACTTTGACATCCCTGAAGCATCCCGCGAGATTTATCGTCGCTGCCGTCTGCGCTGTTGCCCTGATCTAACCGTTGACCCTATCCCATTGGTCAATTTAGAGGGAGCAGAACCCCTAGATTTGAGCTTTGCAATTCTGCGCAGTGTTGACCCCTGCTGCGTGCAGTTCTACCGCAACATGAATTCCGCCGCATTTCTGGCGATCGCCCTCATCAAAGAGCGCCAGCTTTGGGGATTAATTTCCTGCCATCATCAGACTCCCAAAGCATTGCCCTACGGCCTGCGCCACACCTGCGAACTTCTGGGTCAATTTATTTCCTTAGAACTCTTTCAAAAAGTAGATCGCGCAGAACTAGACCAAATGTCAAGATTTAAGGCATTGCACTCGGAATTTATCGAGTCTATTGCCCACACAGACAATCTCAGCGATGCCTTGGTGAACCCTGCCCCCCGCCTGTTGTCTTTGGTTGATGCCCAAGGTGCAGCAGTTTGTATTGACAACACCATCACCTTGCTGGGAACAACACCACCTTCAGAGGCTGTGCAAGACTTATTAACTTGGACAGATACCCAAAGCAGCGAAAGCCTGTTTTTTACAGATTCCTTGCCAGCCCTTTATCCCAAAGCAACGGAGTTTAAAGATTGTGCAAGCGGGTTGTTGCTGCTGCGCATTTCCAAAGTCCGGCGCTATTCCATTCTGTGGTTTCGGCCCGAAGTGCTTCAGACCGTGAACTGGGGTGGCAATCCCAATCATTCCCTGCAAGTCGCCCCAGATCATCAGGTAACGCTATGCCCTAGAACATCCTTCGACCGCTGGCAAGAAATCGTTAGGTTCACCTCATTACCGTGGAAATCCTACGAGCTCACCAACGCCCTTGATCTGAGAAATGCCATTGTAGGTATTGTGCTCAAAAAAGCGGACGAGCTTGCGCATATGAACCGCGAACTAGAGCGTAGCAACCGCGAACTGAATTCCTTTGCCTTTGCCGCATCCCACGATCTCAAAGAACCACTGCGGGGCATTCACAACTACTCGGTCATCTTGCAAGAGGACTATGAGCCCGTTTTAGATGCCGAAGGCATGGATTGTCTAAGCACCATTGTGCGCCTGAGCCAGCGCATGGACTCATTAATTGATGTCCTACTACGATTTTCTCAACTAGGACAAGGCGACCTCAACTTCAAAGTTACAGACTTAAATCAACTGCTACAGCAAGCAGTTGAGGTATTGCAGGCAAGTCGCACAGACGCATCCCTCGATATCCGCATTCCGCGCCCCTTACCCAAGGTGGTATGCGATGCAACTCTAATGGGAGAAGTTTTAGACAACCTATTGAGTAATGCATTTAAATACAACACCCATGACCACCGGTGGGTCGAAATTGGATTTTTAACAGCTGATGAACAACTTGCTCAAGGCTTACAACCACAGAGTCCACAACCCGAGCTGCCAATGCTGTTTTATGTGCGTGATAACGGCATTGGCATTCGACCACAGCACTTAGAAATTATTTTTAAGCTTTTTAAGCGCTTGCATACCCAGGAAGAATTTGGTGGCGGTACGGGGGCGGGGTTAACCATTACCCGTAAGGCCATTGAACGACATGGTGGCCGGATTTGGGTTGAGTCTAGCTATGGCGAAGGTTCAACCTTCTACTTCACCCTTGGTGCATTGAGCAGTTAATGGCTTGGTTTCGTTTGAGTAGGACACAGAGGTCACCTAAATTGCACGAACTTTTGCTGATAGTTGAAGATAGCAATGACGATTTCAGAATGCTGCAACGCCTCATGCAGCGGATGGAGGTGCGCAATCCGATTCATCGATGCACCAATGGGGATGAAGCACTCGATTTTTTGTATCAGGAAGGTATCTACAAGGATGCTGAGGGCTTGCCAAAACCCTCTGTAATTTTGCTCGATCTCAATTTACCTGGACTAGACGGACGAGACGTTCTAGAACGCCTCAAGCAAGATCGGCAGCTTAAGGAAATTCCGATTGTGGTGTTCACTACGTCATCAAACCCACGAGACGTTGAGCTGTGCTATCAAAAAGGCGCAAATGGATATTTAATTAAGCCAACCAATGCAGAGGAACTCCGCAAGACCATCCAAGCATTTGTGGAATATTGGCTAGAGGCCAATGTTTCTCCGGTATCTCCTTGAGAAATAGATGCAGCAGATACAGAACAGATGCTAAACCAATATTTTTTTAACGCTTTCTTAGACTACCGTAGGTATATGAGAGTTTGAGGAAACAAGGTTGGCTGTAAGCCACACGGCATCTATACCAGACCCCCCCCAGAGAACGCTGCTAATTGTAGATGATTGTGCAGAAGACCGTCACATTTATCGGCGGTATCTCGCCAAGGATCCTCAGCAGTCATATCGCATTGTAGAAGCTAGCTCTGCACAGCAAGGGCTGAAGCTCTGCGAGCTGGAAGATTGCGATGTGGTGCTCCTCGACTTTCGCTTGCCGGACATGGATGGTCTAGAGTGCTTGGAGCAGCTATTGCAGCATGCTACCAAACCGCCGTTATCGGTCATTATGCTGACAGGACAGGGGGATGAAGCGATCGCCGTTCAGGCCATCAAAAGCGGTGCCCAAGATTACTTAGTCAAAACCGCACTGAAGGCAGAGGTATTGCAGTTAGCCGTGCGCAATGCACTGCGGCAATCTTATCTACAAGGGCAACTCAACAAAACCCTAGAACGGCAGCGGCTGATTGCCACCACTGCCCTGCAAATCCGACAATCGCTAGACCTCAATGAAATTTTGCGCACAGCGACCGTAGAACTACGACGACTGCTGCGATGCGATCGCATTGTGGTCTATCAGTTTGCACCCAACCTCACAGGCAAGATCGTGGCGGAGTCGGTGGCGCAAGGGTGGACAGCCATTTTAGGCACCACGATTACAGAAACCTTTCTACAACAGTCTGGGCAGGTTCCCCTGCAAACAACGCCTCAAAAAATTACAAATGTGAGTGACTCTTCGCTCAGCGATTGTCATCGGCAGCTTCTTATAGGGTTTGGTGTGCAAGCCAATTTAACCGTGCCGATTGTACTGAATTCTCAGCCAGGGGATTCTGCGAAGTTATGGGGGCTTTTAGTTGCCCACCAATGTTCCGCCCCGCGACAATGGCAGGACGATGAGGCAGATTTATTTAGTGAACTTGCGGTGCATCTGGCGATCGCCATTCAACAGGCGGAGTTTTTAGCCCAAACTCAAGCTGCACTGGTACGAGAAAAGGAGTTGAACCTCTTTAAGTCTCAAATTATTGCCACCGTTTCCCATGAATACCGCACGCCCTTGGCCTCTATTTTGGCGGCTGCCTCCACCTTAGAAAATCACCAACATCAACTGCAAGAATCGCAACGAGAAAAGTTCTTACAACTCATTCAACAAAAGGCACGACAGCTCTCTAGCCTTGTGGACGATATGTTGTTGTTTAAACAACTAGAACTCGATAAGACAGAAATTGCTTTTCAGCCCCTAAATTTACTGCACTTTTTCGATACATTAATTCAAAAACAGCAGGATATTGCAGGCAATCGTTATCAGATAACCTACCGAATTTTAGGCAACACAGAAGACTTTTGGGGCAATCGCGGACTGCTCCATCAAATCTTTGTCAATTTAATTTCTAATGCTGTTAAGTATTCCCCGAACGGTGGCCCCATTGAATGCTGTTTGGTGGAACAAGAAACACATTTAATGATTTCGGTGAGGGATGAAGGGATTGGCATTCCCCCGCAAGACCAGCACAAGTTGTTTCAAGCCTTTACAAGAGGCGGCAATGTGGAGAATATCGCTGGAACAGGATTAGGCCTGGCCATTGTCAAAGCTTGTGTCGAATTGCATGACGGCACCATCGCCTTAGAAAGCGAGTTAGGCCAGGGAACGAAGGTGATCTTAACCTTACCCAAGCGGTCTACGGCCTATCCAAGTGTGCACTTAAGTCAATAAAACAGAACGAACCGACACCCTTTACTAGAACAGCGTGCAAGCTCTCTAAGCCCAGACAGGGCTGCGTACTGCACTGCCGCCAAGCATGAAACCGTTGAACATGAAGCCGTAAAACAACTTTCTTCTGGGTTCAACTTGCCTGCTGCCCAAACCTCGGCAGCGATCGCTTCAAGGGTCGTCAAGACCTGCCATCAAGGACAAGAAGACGTGCCAACATCCTTCAGGCAAGGAGCACTCTTGAGATTGAGTGAGTCCCCTCCATTCCGATGGACTGAAATTTGCAGCGTAAGCCAATCGTAAAACTCTCAACGCTCAAGCTTTGATCGTTCAAAACAGTGCTGTCAAACTCAAGCTTTGGGTGGGAAACCTGAAATTATAAACAGCTTAGTTTTTAACCTTTATTTAGAACAGAATCTAAGCACTGTAGAGATTGCATAGCCCTATCCAGAAAGTTTTTCAGTGATTGCCTTAAATAAATATACGCATTAATTACCTATCAGTTTATACATCTAAAATGATCGGCTCAACATTTCAAAATTTGGCCAAAAAGATAGTTTGTTCAATGCAACAAACTGTTTTTTGCATGCCAAATGAGCCTCATCGTGCTGCGTTCAAACACCATAGCCAAACTTGGCAACAACTCTCGCTACAACAGCAGCAACAGTTTTTATGGTTTGGCATTGTTGCCCCAGCAACCGCCTTCTCGCCTCTCCTCATGGCTCGCCTTTGGCAAGTTTCTCCAGAAGTGGCAGCCCAGGATTTGGAAGGCTTTACAGCATTAGCCCTCCTGCAACGACAACCAGCCCCATTGCCTCGGTACCTGATTCCTCAGACGACCCATACCTTTGCCTACGGGCTTTGGCAGCGATCGCAACCTTTCTCTCCGCACCCACCAGAAGCACTTCCGGCACCGTCTATCGCCCAAGCCCATGCTGTCGTACTGCACCAATACTGGGCGGCTGCAACCGAAACTCAATGGCACCCTCTGTTTGAAGATGGCTATATTTTTGCTTGCCTTCTATGGCATATCGAGCATTCAGGACGCGACGATATTCTATTCGACCTGTTACAAGCAACCACACCCTCGGGCGAAAATGTGTGGCTTAGCCTGTGCGATCGCGGTGATCAGCTAGAGGCATATGTAGCGTCCCTTGCCCATGCTCAACGCATCGCCCCATCCCTTTTTGAGCACTCTCCCCACCGTGCCATCATTCTTCAGTGCCGATCTGCTCTCCTGCAAGCGACGATTGCTCATGTATTTCAATCGCTGAGCCCCAATTGGTGGGGTGCCTTGGTTAAAGCCCAGATTTGGTCGCTGTCTAGGGCACTAACAGGGCTTGATCTGTTAGCAGATCCGAGCCAGAAAGCGATCGCCATCGAGTCCTTAGTGCCCATTGTCCCAGCCTCATTCATCCCAGTGTTGTGGACTCGCATTGTCTGTATGCAGTCCGAAGTCGCTCAGGTCGCAGGCATCCATGCGATCGCCCCCTACCTCAATACTGAATTACTAGAGTCTGCCTTAACCGTCACCTCTGCCCTCACAGATGAACACCGCCAATCGCAGGCATTACATGCCCTCATCCCCTACCTACCCGAGGGGTTAACCGCTCAAGCC
>DATNQK010000306.1:0-3107 GCA_036704065.1 Stenomitos sp. | reverse complement strand
TTGTGCAGTCTGCCCTGGAGTTACAGCAGTTTTGGCAACGCTTCCAGGCGGATGGGTCAGACCTAGACCATCGCTTTATGGTGGAAGCATTTGTGCCCTTTGAGCGGGAACTGGCAATTATGGCGGCACGAGGCGTCTCAGGCGAGATTGCGTTGTACCCTGTGGTGGAAACCTATCAGAAACAGCAGGTCTGTCGCTGGGCGATCGCCCCTGTAGTGTTGCCAGAGCCTGTGCAAAGCCAAATTCAAACCATTGCCACCCGTCTATTAGAGGCATTAGATGTGGTGGGCATTCTAGGCGTTGAACTATTCCTTACCCCAGAGGGAGAGGTTTTTGTTAACGAAATTGCACCCCGCACCCATAATTCTGGCCACCTCACCATTGATGCTTGCCAGACATCTCAGTTTGAGCAGCATCTAAGGGCTGTTTGTGGTTTACCATTGGGCGATCCGGCCTTGCACTCCGCAGGGGCCGTAATGGTGAATTTATTAGGATTTGAGACTGCGGTTTCCGATTACGCAGTGCAGCGGGAACGATTGGCAGCGATTCCGCAGGCAACGGTGCATTGGTATGGCAAAACCGCAGCGAAGCCAGGACGGAAGCTAGGACATGTCACGGTTTTGTTGGATAGTCCAGAGCGAGAGAAGGCGATCGCCATCGCAGAACAGATTGAGTCTCTGTGGTACCCACCTGCATAACGTTCCAGTGCGGCGCGATGGTTATGCCGTGATCAATAACAGTCATCTCTAATTAAGAGCCAATCGTCCAATCTTCAAGCACCAACCCTGCTACTTTGCCAAAATCTCGATAATTACGAGTCAACAAAATTAAGTTGCGAGATAAAGCAATTGAAGCAATTCGTGCATCCATTTTTGCTAATTGAATTCGTTGAGATTCTAATTCAGCGTATGCTATAGCTGCACTTGCATCAAAGGAAACAACGGGTAGTACTTTGAAATCGCTCACAATTCTTGCCATGATCTCGTATCCCTTCACGACCTGATCCAGACTATGAGCACGATTGATATAAGCATGGCTTCCAAGCATTTGCTCGTGGAACGTCACAACAGCTATGGCAAAGTCTGATAGTGAACGCTGTGCCATCCGCTTCGCAAGATTGTTGTAATCCTCCCCTACCTGGCGTTGCAGAATACTCAAATGGTCAGTATCTAACAAATACTTCATCGCTCATCTTGTGCTTCGAGCAAAGACTCATCTCCTTGGCGAATTGCTCGCCCATAAGCAAGTACTTCATCAAAGGCAAGCTCATCTTTGAATGATCCTGTAATTTGTTGCAGCCAGTTTATCTGCTGAGAAATTACCATTTGCTGCTGTAATTGGGCGATCGCAGCTTCTACTGCTGCAAGGCGTTCCTCCAACGAAGCATTAGCCGTCATTTCCATCCCTCTTTGCTGAGTACTATCGAAAATCGAGTTCACGTCCCCTATCCCCTCGATTTTACTGAACATTTGACAGACACAGAATATTCAACATAAGGAGATGGATTTCGGGGTACTGTCTCAACCGAAGACTAAGCGGCATAACAGCCTGGTTTTCAGGGGGCAGAGATGATGAATTTTGAAATACACCCCGTTCCGCTACATGCCCTGGGTAGGCGTCTTAAGAAGACACAAGAAAACTCATAATTATGTTTTCTAAAAATATTTATTGTAGTGACCATCTAGGATGGGAGGTGCAGGGGAATATAGAGTCGTCGAGCGAGTGCTGGGAATCGGTCACGATCCGCTACGATGAAAAACCCCCATTCCCCATTGTCGTGATAACCCATGCCAAAGCGGAAGACATGCTCTCGTCGCTCCATTCTGTCCATTAACTGATTGAAGTGATTCATTACTGCATCGACATCCATCCAAGTGCCGCTGCAATCTGCTCGAAACTGATGGGCTTCTCCATTGAGCATGTACTCCACAACCCAATGGCAATCCTGATCGCTGAAGACACCAATTCCTTCAGAGCGTTGATCGGAGATCAAGAATTGCGTCGTTGTTCCGTCAGGATTTTGCATGGAGAGTTCAGTTGTCTCGCTCACATCCTTAAAACGCGGTTCTTCTTCAATGAATTGTGAAATACTATCCAAACAAATGGTAGGACTTGTTGATTTAGCAAGCTCCCTGAAAAGTTCATCATGCCGAGGTTCAAACCCGATATCACGCAGATTTGCAAAGATCACCCGTTGTCCAAATAGTTCAAAAATAATACTGATATGGTCATGTAATATTAAGGCTGGGTTCTGAATCCATGAGTTGATTTTTTCGATAGACTCTGGTGGCCATTGCTCAACGATTCCAGCTTCTTGCAGCATTTGCGAAACATGGGAAGCCGTATGTCCCTCTTCATACCACCTAAACATAAGACGATGCCAGGGATGTAATTGCGCTAATGTTTCTGGTTTTCTACAACCATATTTCAACAGGGTGTAGGCCAGAGAGTGACCAGCATAGTCAGTGGAATGATCTACTAAAGCGTTTCTCAAAGCATCGACAAGATCCTGGCCTGCCGCCCAAGTGCCATGCTTGTAAATTTCTTCGCTATGTTCTTTGTAAGCGCGATTTGAAAGCTCTATACAAACCTCATAAACGCGGCCAACCTCATCATTTTCATCTCGAAAATGGTATCGGTCATGCCAACCAAGTAATTTGAAAAGCTCTTTGGTACTGGGCTTAAAATCCTTAGACATGGGTCAGTGTTGTTTTTTATCGAGAGTGAAGCCTAACGCCGGAGTTAAGCTGGAAACGCGCGCCGCTGGTGTCGTGGGTGCTGAGGAGCGCTGCGCGCGTTTGTCAGCTTCAACGACTCGTTAGATGTCCTCTGTTGTGGGTGGCTGGTCATCCGTTCTTGCGAGAACACGCGCGGCAGCGTCTCGCAAAATGGGATTCGGGCTCTCCACAAGCCGCGAGATGAGTCGGGCGAGTTCCTCTGCAGCGTCGAGGACGTAAGAGACTCCAGGCGTCTCGACCTCGTGAACGAGCTTGTTGCGCAAGCGACGGAGTCGCTCTACTTCGAGTAGCCCAACCATATCCAGAGCCTGTAGCTGCTGAAGAACACGCCTCGTTGGCAGAACGGACATGTGACGGGTGCCAGCGGCA
>DATNQK010000305.1:0-7805 GCA_036704065.1 Stenomitos sp. | reverse complement strand
GGCTTGCCAGGAATTGATGGGATTGAGCTTGTAAAACGCTTTCGTCTGTTTCAGTCTGAGCACGAGTCGGACAAGACCCAGGTTTTGATGTTAACGATGCAAGGCAATGAGGAAAGTGTCTTAGCTGCGTTTAGTGCTGGTGCAAACTCCTACTGCATGAAAAGCACGAATATGGATCGATTGCAGGAGGCGGTGAAGTCTACCCATAACCACAGCAGTTGGATTGATCCGGCGATCGCCAGTATTGTGCTGCACCAACTGCGCCAGGCCATGCCGGATGCAGGGGACGACCAAGGTAAAAATGGTGGCCGCAAAATGATTGAAATCAGTGCGGTTGAACCAGAATATGAGCAGGTTCTAGAAAACTATCCCCTCACAGACCGAGAACGGGAAGTGTTAGAACTCATCGTCATTGGTTGTACGAACGTAGAGATTGCGGAACGGCTCTACATTACGGTAGGAACAGTGAAAACTCACGTTCGCAATATTCTAGAAAAGCTGTGCGCCAATGATCGGACAGAGGCAGCAGTACGGGCGTTACGGGCTGGGCTAATTACACTCTAGGCCTGCGGGGGAACACAGAAAAGAGGACGATGATGCATAGGTTTGGCATCATCGTCCTCAGCATTAGGATGGGACTGAAAGTTACAGGAGCGTTAAGCCTTTAGACGCGGGGGCATGTTTACTTTGCGTGCCAAACCTAGCCACATCAACAGACGGATGGCCCACCAAGTCATGTCAATTTCCCACCAGCGCCAGCCCGCCTTCGCCACGTTGGGGTAAGCGTGGTGGTTGTTATGCCATCCCTCACCGTAGGTTAAAATCGCGGCCCACCAGAGGTTGCGGGAATTGTCGTTGATGTTGAAGGTACGATAACCCCACACATGGGTCACGGAGTTGATAAACCAGGTACTGTGCCACAGCAGCACAGCTCTAACAAACATGCCATATACAACCCAAGACCATCCGCCAAGGCCGTAGAGCAAGAGGCCAAGGGGAATTTGCAGCAACACATGGTACCGATCCAGCCAGCAGTAGAAGGGATCTCGTGCCAGGTCGGGTGCAAATTTCTTATAGGTTTTCGCTTCAAAGAAGGAAGGGCGAGGGTAAAAGATCCAGAGCATGTGGCTCCACCAAAACCCTCGCTTTGCTGAGTAGGGATCTTTATCTAAATCTTCGGTATAGCTATGGTGCAGCCGATGGCCCGCAATCCAAAAGATGGGCCCACCTTGGAGCGCCAGTACGCCGAGCAAGGCGATCGCATATTCCAAGGGCTTGGGCACCTGAAAACTCCGGTGGCTCAAGAGCCGATGGTAGCCCAAGCAAATACCAATGCTGCCGAACAGCCAGTGCAGAAATAATGTGACGGTAAACGCCGACCAAGAGAAAAACCAAGGCGCTAGCAAAGCTAGTCCATGAATGGTGGCAAAAAAGACCACAGCAACCCAGTTGAGTTTGAGGGGTTCGTCAGACGTAGAGGATGCGTAATTTAAGGTCATGAAAGGAATCCTCAACCACACGAGGCATAGGAGAACAAGAGGAAAAGCTGCGAGAACCTGGACTGCGGCTCTCGCTAGCGAGAAACAGTAAGGGGCTCTGGCAAGGTTACGAGCGCAGGATCGCGATACTGACCCGTGCGATAGACCGTGCGTACGGCAATGGCCAGTTGTTCAATGGGCGCATCCTTGAGACACACGCCATCTGCCCCAGCGGCGATCGCATCTGCCAACAGGGCCTGCTGCTCCGGTGCAGCCAGAACTAAGATCCGAGACGTTGCCACATAGGAGTTGGCTTGCACCTTGCGCGCCATGCGGATGAACTTGGCAATATCCATATCGGGAAGGTTCGCGTCGATGACGGCCACATCCACATCAATCGATTCCAGCAATACCAATCCGGTTTCGGCGTTGGTGGCTTCACTGGCCACTTCAATGCCATCTTGCGATCGCAGATCGGCCCGCAGACGAATCCGGGTTTGCTGATCTGCTTCGGCAATGGCAACTTGTATCTCGTCATGCAACGCCTGAGGCGATACGGTCTGGGTCGTTGTGTCGCATTCTGGTGCATCCTTGGGAGCCCCGCAGGCAGACACCGTGCCCACAAAATCCACATCCGCGGGGCGATCGCGCTTGAGTTGTGCCATTTGCTCATTGGAGAGAATTCTAGATTCGTCAAACCCAAATTCAATTTCCGTGCGCAGTCCCTTTTGCTTGATGCGCTGGAGGTTGTAGAACCGTTTATTGAGGGTGGTTTTCACAAAGGCCCATAGGCAACCCAGCAAATAACGTCGCTTAAACGGATCTTTTTCGAACCAATACTCCCAAAACTTCCACCCGTAAAACCGCGCATAGTTGCGCAACACGCCTTTGAGCAGTTCTTCCCGCGTCATGTTGTCGGGCTTGATGATGGGCGTCACAAAGTTGTAGTGGGAATAATCGCGAATTTCCACCTTATCGGCCAGATCTTGGAACAATTCCGCAAAAGGCCAAGGCGTGTACATGTTCCAGTTGGTCATGTCTGCCTCCCAATCGCGAGCCATGCGGTAGGTTTCCTCAATGGTTTCCGGCGTTTCGTTGGGCAAGCCCATGATGAACTGAACTTCCGCCAAAATTCCGTTTTGGCGCAGCAGATGCACCGCTCGCTTATTGTCAGCAATGGTGGTTTCCTTGCGGAACACGTTGAGGTTGAGTTGAGCAGCAGCTTCTGTGCCCAGGGAAACATGCACCAACCCTGCTTTGCGGTACAACGCCAGTTCCTTTTCATCCCGCAGAATATCCGTCACACGGGTATTGATGCCCCAATGAACGCCCAGATCACGCTTCACCAATTCGTTGCATAGGGCCACAAAGCGAGCCTTATTAATGGTGGGTTCCTCATCGGCCAGGATAAAAAAGCCGATTTTATGCACTTTGACGAGCTGTTCGATTTCATCCACGAACTGTTGCGGCGATCGCGAACGATATTTACGCCAGAATTTCCATTGGGAACAAAACCGACACCGAAAGGGACAACCCCGCGAGTAGTTCGGAACCGCAACCCGCGTATTTAACGGCGTATAAATATACTTGTCCCACTCCAAAAGGCTCCAATCGGGGGTCAGAGTATTGAGATCTTTAATCGGCGGATGGGCTGGAGTGGCCACCACTTTCCCGGAGTCCAAGAAGGCGATGCCTAAAATTTCGTGGCGATCGCGTTCGTCGGTGCCCTCGGCAATGGCGCGGATGAGGTTAATACTAATTTCCTCCCCTTCGCCTCGGATAATATAGTCCACCCAAGGCGCTTCCTGGAGCACTTCTCGGTACATGTAGGTGGGATGCACACCCCCCATAATCGTTTGGGCTTGAGGACACACCTGCTTAGCAATTCTCAGCGTGTCTTGAGACTTGTAAATCATCGGCGTGATGGCCGTCGCCATCACCACCGTCGGCTGGTAATCCTGAATTGCAGTGGCCAACGCATCGTCGTCCACGCGGTTGGTCATGGCATCGAGAAACCGAATCTCGGTAAACCCCGCCTGTTTAAGCGCACCGCCTACATAGGGCACCCAGCTGGGGGGCCAGTTTCCGGCAATCTCAGCACCCCCTGCATGGTAGTTGGGTTGAATCATCAAAATTCGCATGGCAGACCTCCGATAGGGGGGACATTACACAGCCTTAGAAAACCGTTCCACTTGTTGATGCTTTAGGTAGGCATCAAACACAGCAGCAATGTTACGGATCAAAAGCCGACCCGCAGGGGTGACCCGAATCAGATGCGGCGACACTTCCACCAATCCATCGGCTTCCAGCGCTTTGAGATCTTTGCGTTCACGGGCAAAGAATTCATCAAAGTCACTCCCAAAGCTGAGGTGATATTTCTCTTCTAGGGCCGCAGGAGACAACTGGAACTGACACATGAGTTCCATAATCACCGTGCGCCGGATCAAGTCTTCTTGGCTGAGGGTAACGCCCCGTTCAATGGGGAGCCGATGGGCATCCATGTCTCGGTAGTAGTCTTGAATGCGTTTACTGTTTTGGGTGTAAACATCTTGCACCATGCTGATGGAGGTCATGCCAAACCCAAACAGGTCTGATTCGGGCTGGGTGGTATAGCCTTGGAAATTACGGTGCAACTGACCCGCGCGTTGGGCGATCGCCAACTCATCATCCGGCTTAGCAAAGTGGTCCATGCCGATGAACTGATAGCCACCGGCCTGGGTCAGTTCCTCAATGGTGAGTTGCAAAATCTTGAGTTTATCGGTGGCAGAAGGCAACTCACTTTGAGGCATCCGTCTTTGAATGGGCTTGATCCAAGGCACATAGGCAAAGTTGAACACCGCAACCCGATCCGGATTGAGTGCAATGGTCTTTTGCACAGTTTCACGAAATGTATGGGGCGTTTGAAACGGCAAGCCATAGATGAGATCGACATTGACACTTTCAAACCCCGCCGTGCGCATCCAATCCATGACATTGAACAGCAACGCCTCCGGCTGAATGCGATTGACCGCTTCTTGAACCTTAGGGTTAAAGTCTTGAATGCCGAAGCTAATGCGATTAAACCCAAGTTTTTTCAGGAAAAAGACATAGTCGCGGGTGAGGAAGGCAGGATTCACTTCAATCGATAGCTCTGCATCGGCATCGAATTGGAAGTGATCGTGCAGGGTCTGCCACAGCAACTCAATTTGCTGAGTAGAGAGGTAATTGGGCGTACCACCGCCCCAGTGCATTTGCTGAACCGTACGCTGACCATCAATCAACTCAGCAATTTGGCGAATATTTCGGGTTAAGTAGTCTAAGTAAGGGTCGGCAACTTCCTTGCGCTGGGTAATGACGGTATTACAGCCACAGAAAAAGCAAGGCCGTTCGCAAAACGGAATATGGCAATACAGCGACAGAGGCGTTTTTTTGTGATTACCAACAGCGATCGCCGCACGAAAGTCTGTTTCCTGGAATGTTTCCTTCAGTTCAGTGGCAGGCGGGTAACTGGTGTAGCGAGGTAAGGGTTGATCGTACTTGGTGAGCAAGGCCGGATCGAACTGAATGGTAGGGGACAATACATGCATGCGGCAAAAGTTCCTTATCAATATTTCTTAGAAACAACGGGGTACTGAACCCACCGGGAAAACGGCACCTGAGGCAAGATCCTCCTGAATTCCCTTCCCGCTGGCAGTAGAACTGTGGCAAGCGCAAAGCGGTGTTTAACATTCCGACCTTCACCCAGAAACTCGGAGGATCTTTTAACGGAACAGCAAACTTCTATTCCGCTACAGCCAAGGCCACCGCAGCAGTGCCAGGATGGCGATGCTCTGTGCTGCCGGGGCGGTCTTGGCGCGTCAGTAGGTCAAAAGTATGTTCGCCAATCGCAGCTTTCACATCGGCTTCTAACCCATGCATGACGTTGCGATTGAGCTGGAAGGCATAGTTCGCCTCGTCAACAATGCGCTGAATCGTGTCTGCATCAACAGGCAGCGAGTCAAGCGCTTGACGATAGATCTCTTTGAAAGCACGGCGCGTTTCGGGCGTCGCAAAATGCTCGAATTCGTAAAAGGCAGTGCCTTGATCGGGGGGCAGCGACAAAGCAGAGCGAATGATATTTTTCAAACTTTGCCCCCCTGACAAATCGCCCATGTAGCGAACATACGCATGGGCCACCAACAGGGCGGGATCGCTCTGAGACACTTCTTGAATGCGACCCACATAGAGCTGACCCGCTGGGAGCGGCTCGATTTTAGCCTGCCAATCTTCCCCGTAATAGTAGGCTAAATCTTTTTCTAGGTTGGCTTGACGGTTGAGATCAGCAAAATAAAGAGGGCCAACCACAGGATGTTCTCGATGGCGTTGTAATTCTGTTTCCAGGGTGCGGTACACCAAATATAGATTGCCAACTAACTTGCGAAAGGGTTCGCGTTCCACAATCCCCTTCAAGAAACATTTCATAAATGCGGTGTTTTCGGCGGCGGTGTGGGACTGCTGCGTGCCTTCACGAAGTTGTGTGGCTAGGGTGCTGCCCATGACTTACTCCTTGTCCTATGCGTCACGATTGGAGCCATTCCCTAATTAATCATATATAACTATTGAGTTATCGATTGATTAATATTTCTTTGTGTTCGCCCACCTTAGGCGGGGGGTCAGCATGGTCTTTAAGCAGCGGATCACAGGTTAGACGTGGAATGCGCGATCGCACACGCTACAGTAAGAACCACATTTGTAGAACCACTGAGGAGTAAGGGCGAATGCGGGTATTGGTTCAGCGAGTCACAGCCTCTAGCGTCACAGTGGATGGCGTAGTAGTCGGTCAAATCGAGCGGGGCTTAACTGTGCTGGTTGGCATTGCGGCAACAGATACAGAAGCCGAATTAGATTGGATGGCCCGTAAGGTACTGGGATTGAGGGTATTTACCAAACAAGGGCAAGATCGATGGGACTGCTCAGTTGAGGAAGTGCAAGGCGAATTACTCGTGGTGAGCCAGTTTACGCTCTACGGAGACTGTCGCAAGGGACGTCGACCTTCCTTCGACAGTGCAGCGCCCCCTGCCCAGGCTGAACCGCTATTTAACCGTTTTGTAGAGAAGCTCCGCCAGAGTGGATTAAAGGTAGAAACAGGACGATTTGGCGCAATGATGCAAGTGGCGATCGCCAATGATGGGCCAGTGACGTTATGGCTCACCAAAGAGGCACCGCTAGACACAAGCAACTGAATCTGTATGCTCTCATCCTTTGAGAGTCTACGAGTTGGGCCTAGGGCACAATTTCCGTCACCACATTACCGCCGCTGATGCGAACTGTTTGGTCGGCTATTCTGCCAACCGCCCGTGGCCCCTTCAAGCTAAATTGAGGCGAGGTCTGTTGGTAGTTCACATTCCCAACGGCTTCAATCCGTTGCGTATTAGTGTGCCACAACAATTGATCCGTGGCTAACCGTGCATCGTTACGCAACCCTTTCATTTCAACCTTGCCCTGCAAGTCCACTAAGCTTTCGCGCTCTAGCAATGTCCCCTGGTTCGCCAGAACCGAGATTTGCCGCTGAGCGTCTTGGATTTGCACCAACTCGGGGCTGAAAATACGTTGTTTTTGTGTATCCCAGGTGAGCGTCCGTGTCGCCAACTGCAACGATCCCCGCTGAAGCTGAACAGGGGTGGTTAGTTGCACAACGCCTGTGTTTAAGTTGGCTTGCACGGTACCCGCTAGGGCGATCGCCGAGTCTTGACCTGCGTCTAAACGCTTCACCTCAACCGTAGGCTGTTGGGGGTTTGTGCTGGCCTCGCCTGCTTGCACTTGTTGCTGGGCCACCTGCCAAAGGGCTCGATTCGCTTTGAGTTGCAGTCGACCCGTTGCGTTGTCAGCCATCGGTCGGGTTTCCATTACCACTTGCCCGCTCACCCTGACCACTTGTCCCCGCTGCGAAGCCTGCAATACCTTCGCCCATAGTTGCAGTTGCGGATGCGTAACCGTTAATCCATTTTGAACCGTTAAAACACCAGACTGAGCATTCCACTGTGCCTCACGGCCTCGAAATACTAAACGATTTTGGCGATCGCTGACTTGAATATTGCCTTGGAGGCGAACCTGCTGATCGCTCTGCCGCACTGTCCCTGACTGGGCAACAATATCAAAAATGGGCCGACCCTTCTCATACAACTGGCCCTTAATCGATTTAGCCTTACTAACGCTCTGCCCTTCTCCGTAAGTAACGCCCTTGGCCTCTAACTTCCAGCGCAGTTGTCCCTTTGTATCTGCGCGAGCCAACACCACATCCGAAAACGTCACGCCACCCTTCACAGCAGAAGCCGTTGGGGTAGGTTGTACAGGTGCTCGCCAAGAGCA
>DATNQK010000304.1:0-6485 GCA_036704065.1 Stenomitos sp. | reverse complement strand
TGGTGCACCCCTACGACGGGCAAATTTACCCTTAGGGTTTACCTTAGGCAACCATGATGGCTCTGGCGCGATGGGAGCCAATGGCAAACGCACCTTTGAGCGCGATCGCCGATTAGCCCAAGCCTACTGGACTAATCCCAGCCACACACCCAAATTGCCCTTTATTGATCGGGCCAATTTCCCCTTCTTTTATACATTTGCCCAACGCGACATTTTTTACTTGGTTTGGGATGCGTCTACCGCCACCCTGGGTCAGCAGCAACTCGCCTGGGTTGAGCGCAGCTTGGCCAGTGCCGCAGCACAGCAGGCTCGCCTACGGTTGGTAATTGGCCACTTACCCCTCTATGCGGTTGCTGTCGGTCGCGATCGCCCTGGTGAGTTTTTAAACCAAGCCGAACAATTGCGATCACTCCTAGAACGCTATCGAGTTCATACCTACATTAGTGGCCACGACCATGCCTATTACCCCGGTCATCGGGGGCAACTGCAATTGCTGCAAACCGGAGCCTTGGGCAGCGGGCCACGTCGATGGTTGAATAGTTCCCTTACACCCCGCAAAACCCTTACCGTAATTGATATAGAGCTACAACAAGCCCAGACTCGATATACCACCTACGACATGGCAACCCGCAACGTGCTGGATCACCATATCCTGCCACGCTCAATTGCCGCGCCCAATGGCGTTGTGCTCCGCCGTGATGTTGATCATGTTTAGACTTTGACAAGGATGGGCCATCCTCTCGTTGTGTTTGGCGCGAGAAGCAGCCGCTGCGCCATCCATAGGATGAACTGGACTGCCCCTGCGCAAAGGCGTTTCCAATCCACCTTAGATCGCGTTCGTTTATGGGGTCTTTTTTATGGAAGCCGATATTCCTCCCCTGATTCAGCAGATGCAACAACCGGGGTTTTATCCACACCCTGTGGAAAAGCCCATTCGTCTACTGCAAACCCACATTTCTTATGTGCTGTTGGCGGGAGACTATGCCTACAAGGTGAAAAAGCCTGTCAATTTTGGCTTTTTGGATTTTACAACCTTAGAAAAACGCCACGACTGTTGCCAAACCGAGCTACGTCTGAATCGTCGGCTCTCACCAGACCTGTATTTGGCCGTGTTACCCATTGCCGAAGTTGCAGGCAGGTATCACTTTGCAACGTCCCCAGAAGAAGCAGACCAGATCGTCGAGTACGCCGTGCAGATGCGCCAGTTTTCTCAAGATCTGCTGTTTAGTCACCTCCTCAAAGACGGCCACCTCACCCCCGAACTTGTGCAGCAATTGGGAAGGGCAGTAGCAAACTTTCATGCCCAGGCCGAAACCAACCCTGAGATTCAGACCTACGGCAGCGTTGCAGCCATTCGCCGTGTGGACGACAACAACTTTAACCTCAGCCAACCCTTCATCGGCAGCGTCCAGACCCAGTCGCAATACGAAGAGACGCGAGCGTTTACTTCGCAGTATTTGACCACCCATGCAGACTGGATTGAGCAGCGTCAAGCCGAGGATAAAGTGCGCGAATGCCACGGCGACCTCCACCTCAATAATGTCTGTCTCTATGAGGACGCTATCTGCATTTTTGACTGCATTGAGTTCAACCGCGAGTTCCGCAATATTGATGTCATCTACGATGCCGCGTTTTTGATCATGGACTTGGAGTTCCAAGGGCGTCGCGATTTAGCCAATCTCTTTCTCAACACGTACCTGGAACACACGGGCGATTACGAAGGTGCAAAACTGTTGCCGCTTTACCTCACGATGCGGGCTTATATTCGCGCCAATGTGAATGCGTTTGCCCTCCAAGATACCTCGATTCCCGAGTCGGAAAAGTTAGAGTTCCGGCAACGCAGTGCAGACTACTACCACTTGGCCTGGACCTATACGCGGCGATCGCCAGGGTACCTGATCTTGATGTGCGGGGTCTCCGGCTCTGGCAAAAGCACAGTAGCGCGTCAGCTTGCCCAACGGCTCCATGCCCTACATCTGCGGTCCGATGCCGTACGCAAACATCTGGCAAACATCCCCCTCTACGCCAGCGGTGCCCAAGCGGGAAACGCCCATAGCGGGATTTATACTGCGGCCATGACCGAGCAAACCTATCGCCGCTTGCAGGAACTGGGGCTCCAATTGGCGCAACAGGGTTGGCCCGTCATTCTCGATGCCAAATATGATCGCTATGCCCTACGACAATCTGTGATAGAGGCAGCCCAAGCGGCCCAAGTTCCCCTACGGATTGTGATGTGCAACGCTCCCCTAGACGTTCTAGAACAACGACTGCGATCGCGCCAAGGCGATATTTCCGACGCCACTCTCGATCTTCTAGCAACCCAACTTGAAGCCGCCGAACCGCTGCTTCCCCAGGAACAAACCCTTGCCACACTGCTGCACACCGAACAGCCCCTCGATGCCCAACTTGCGCCTCTACTGTCCCAATTGAACACGGGGTCGTTTTAACCGTGACCTCTGTCAATCCAACAGGCAAGGGATACTAGCAATCGTTGAGAGATCGCGCTCTAGGGGCAAATTTTACGCGCAGCCATTAAAATTTGCATCCCCACAAGATTGGGAAAAAAGCGACAGCCCAACCGATTCATCATCTTGCTCACAGGCTCCGACAAAACCGTACCTCGCAAAATTGGCAGTGGAAACAATCCAGTCACCCGATGCACATAGAGATGAAGCTGAGGAAAGGCATCCAGAAAGTAGGATGGTGCAGTTTGAAAGGTATAAAAATGCCGACCCACTTGACTAGAAATACCTTGCCCAGCAGACTCAAATTTACTTTGTAAACCCTTCAAACCCTTGCGCCAGCGAGCAACGTTGGGCAACACAATCCACACCTTACCCCCTACCTTTAAATAGGGAAGCAATCGGTTTAATACGAAAACGGGATCAACAAACTGTTGAAGACTATGGCAGAAGTAAAATGCATCAAAGGATTCTGGATCCTCAAAGGGCAACGGATCTTGATCCAAATCTAGGCAATAACATTGACTAATATATGCAGAAACCTCTGCCATTTTTTGGGGTGTATCAGCAATTCCTATCACCTCAACCTGAGGATATAAAGACTTAAATAACGCTGCGGTAGCACCACTACAGCCGACATTCAAGACCTTGGACATGTTGTGGTCTAGGTCCAGCAAGGCTGCAATATCTAACTTGAAATACTCTGCGGAATGAGGATCATCGGTCAGGGAGAAAGACGTCGTCTCCACCTTTGTCATAGTTTCCTAGTTTTTTTATCCAAAGTTCAGTTGATTTGTTTAGAAAATAAACTCGAACTCAAGTTGCTGAAGAGACGTTTCTATCGCGCTGTCAACCAGCTCACAGCAGGCATTCAAGCCGAACCGTCCTTGCAATTAGCCATAAATGCAGTTGCCAATCCGATGGCAACCGATCACCTTTTTCTGAATCAATCCTAAAGCTTCTCAGCCAAACCTGGTTAAGTGAAGTGTTTCTGTTTCTTAACTGAATGGGTGCCAAACAGTTGCCCTTGAGATCTATCTTCTCTTCCAGTTCTTGAAGACTTTGTGATTCTTTGCGATCGCATTCCTGCATCCAGTATTCTGAGGAATAACTCGAATAGCGATGCTATACCCGCTCTATCGGCAGAAGGCTGGCTAAAATCGCATTCGCCAGCAAAACAAAGGTTTAGAGACCCAGCCAGGCATACGAGGATACATTTTAGGTATAGCGGTGACACACAAAAGCAGTTAAAACTGTAGCGGGGGGCATGAATCAGTGACAAAAGGAAAGACGCACTGTGGCAAACGACGCCCATCTTAAAGAAATTAAACTTGGTGCAACCCACTGGAATAACTGGCGCAAACGACACTTTGCCGAACAACCCGATCTCAGCGGTGCTGACCTGAGTGGCTTAAACTTAAGCGGCGTTAATTTGATTGGCGCGAACTTGAGTAAAACAAACCTGAGCTTGGCCAATTTGAATGGTGCGTTCCTCAGCTGTGCCGACCTCAGCCAGGCTTATTTGAGCGAAGCCAAGCTCCATAAGGCCAACCTCAGCAAGGCCAATGCCACAAAAGCAGACTTGAGTTTTGCAGATTTATCTGCGGCAACCTTAATTGAAACCGACTTCAACCGAGCTACATTAATTGAAGCGAATCTATCTTCAGCAAATCTGAGCTTTGCAGACCTAAATCGTGCAAATTGCTCAAAAATTGATTTGCAAGGTGCAAATTTAACCAAATGTATTTTAATTGAAACAACCCTGAATCAGGCAAATCTCCGCAGCAGTAACCTGAACCAAGCGATCGCCAGCGAAGCCAGTTTGCGCGAAGCCAATCTTGCCGAAGCACGGCTGAATAAAGTCGACTTTAGCTTTGCCAATCTGATTGAAGCCAACCTCCGCCGCGCCAATTTAAGTAAAGCCATCTTAATCGAAGCCAATTTACGAGGGGCCATCCTACGAGAGGCTGCATTGCGCAAATGCCGACTTGGTCGCGCCAACCTCGGCAGCGCCGACCTCAGCGAAGCCGACCTCAGTGAAGCTAACCTTGCAGGGTCAGACTTGATCCGAGCCAACCTGGCGAAAGCCACCTGCATTGACGCGAACTTGAGTGAAGTCGCGTTAAGTGGCGCGAACTTAACCAAAGCAATATTGACTCGCACCAACCTCAACGAAGCCAACCTCAGCGAAGCGGATTTAACCCGTACCGATTTTCGCCAAGCCAACCTCACCCACGCGGATCTCACACGCAGCACGGTGGCGGCGACCAACTTCAGCGGTGCCACCTTATCCGGCATCTGCTTAGAGGATGCACAACTGAGCAGCACCACCAAACTTGAAGGCGTCTCCTGCGCTTTTATCTACCTCAAGCGCAACAACCAAGAGCGTCGTCCCAGCGAAGGTGAGTTTGTTAAAGACGAATTTGCCCAACTGTTCTATAGCACCCTCGAAACCATTAACTTAACCTTACACGCGGGGGTAAACTGGACGGCCTTTGCCCAATCCATTAACGTCCTCAACCAAACCTACCAAACCGCGCGCCTTGGCATTCAAGCCATAGAGAACAAAGGTGACGGCATTATTTTGCTGAAGCTGAGCACCGCACCAGGCGTGGATACAGTATTGATCCACCGCGATTTTATGCGGATTTACGAAGAAACGAAGCAACGTCTTGAGCAACCCCTTGCCTTAAACAGTCGCGATGCACTGCTCGGCCATGAAGCCTCGCCAGGCATCCACCCCAGTGAATCGATTAATCAGCTTTTTGAACTGCTAACCCCAACCTTTGGGTCGTCCTCTGGCGATCGCACCCCAAATACATCCCTTAAAAACGGATTCTTGGGGCACAGACAGAATGCTGAGCCTTCCACTGCCAAGTCAACCGACATCGTGACGGAATTGGGTGCTCTGTTTGCCGACTTAGCACAGCGCTATCCTGATGCCACCGAGCCTCAGAGGATGATCGTGGCAGCCCTCGAAATTCAACACCATGCCAAACGCGACGCCCTGTTTAAGCAAAAATTGGTCAAATCCTTGCAAACGGGGAGTTTGTTAATCGATCAGGTGTTACATACCAACCCCTTTATTCAACTTGAGATCGAAACGTTACGGGATTGGCTGGAACCCGAACCGTTCGCAAACACCGCATCTTCGGTGTCTATTAGTTCCTAGGGCTCACAATAGAAAAAGGCAATGCAAGGGGAATGGCCTATTGCATTGAATCGGGGCATAGAGTCTTGCTAGTCTTAAGGGCAGCATCCGTCCCGACACAAAGTTGAACCGCATCATGGCTATGTTAAGCTCCCAGCCGCTTGTCTCTGATTCAACCCCCACCCCTCACTGGCCAACATTGCTACAGCAACTATTAGAGGGTCAGTCTCTGAATCAGACGCAAGCCATACAACTCATGACAGGCTGGCTCAATCATGACGTCGATCCGGTTCTGTCTGGCGCTATATTGGCCGCACTACAGGCCAAGGGCGTGGTGGCAGATGAATTGGTCGGGATGGCATCGGTACTGCTATCCCACACTCAGACGGCCTGGGAAACCACACAACGTCCGGCCTGCCTTGTTGATACTTGCGGCACAGGCGGTGATGGAGCCTCTACGTTTAACATTTCTACGGCTGTGGCCTTTACCGTTGCCGCCGCTGGCATTCCAGTTGCAAAGCATGGTAATCGTTCGGTCTCTAGCCGTGTCGGTTCGGCAGATGTCTTAGAAGCATTAGGTTTAAATCTCAGCGTAGAACCGAAGCTGGCTCAAGCGGCAGTAGAAGCGGTGGGCATTACCTTTTTGTTTGCGCCAGGTTGGCATCCTGCGCTCAAGGCTGTTGCATCCATCCGCCAAACCTTAAAAGTCAGAACCATTTTTAACCTGTTGGGTCCTCTCGTAAACCCGTTGCGTCCTACAGGTCAGGTCGTGGGCGTTTACCAAACTGCACTTCTACCTGCGATCGCCAGTGCCTTACATCAGCTGGGTGTTGAACGAGCCATTGTCCTGCATGGCCGCGAGCGATTGGATG
>DATNQK010000303.1:0-18826 GCA_036704065.1 Stenomitos sp. | reverse complement strand
AACAGTGATGTAGGTGTCTGGGGCTTTTTCTATAAGCCGTTTTAAGTACTGCAATGGATCGTAAAGACCATCAATGTGATCGATGCGTAGCCCTGTAATACTGCCTTGGGCCACGAGTTCCGTAATGAGGGCATGGGTTTTATGAAAAACCTTGATATCTTCGACCTTTACGGAGATAAGTTCATTAACTGTAAAAAATCGTCTGTAGTTAATTTCTTCGGTGCCGACTTTCCAAAAGGCTAAGCGATAAAACTGTTCAGATAAGAGCGTATCTAAGGCATGGAACGGTTCGGAATGATGATTGTTGCCATTAAAAAAGGTGATCGTATCATCCCAGTAGCGTTTAACGGCCTCATTCTGGGTATACAATTCCCATAGTAAACCTTTGACAAAATTAAGCTGATCATAGCGTTCGCGTCCTTTAGTTTCTTCAGGAATATGCTTGATCAAGTACAGAATACCGAGCAACTTGATTAAGTCTGGATGGTGACGCCCTAGTGTTTTGGTGAGTTGTCCTAAATTCTGCGTAATGAAGCGTCCATAAGACTCTAAACGAATTGGAAACTGCTGTGAACCATATAACAATTGGAGGCCCGTTTCTTCGTACTTAAGCTGTAGGTCGCCATTGTCTAAACTTTCGTTATAAAAATTGCCCAATAACGGTGCGAGAACTCTGCCTTTTAAACTTTCGTAGGCATGATCCCAATCAATATCAAAAAAATCGAAGGCTTCTGCATCTGGCCCATTTTCAAAGACATCCATTAGGTATGCGTTAGCGCTGTCGTAGGCCATATGATTGGGCACGATATCCTGTAGCCATCCCATCTGATGGGCTTGTACTGAGCCAACCAGTGCGGCAAATTGCTCAGGGGTTCCCAGTTCAAGATTGAGCTGATTTGGATCTGCAACATCGTACCCGTGGGTACTCTCCGCCTTAGCTTTGAAGATAGGCGATGCATAGATATCGCTAATTCCAAGATCTGCCAGATAGTCCACAATCTGGTGCGCTGCGGCAAAGGGAAACTCGCGGTGGAATTGAAGACGATAGGTTGCCCTAGGAATTTTCATGGCTGGGTGGGGCCTCATAAAGTGCAAAGCTTGTGGGTGCTAGCGTCACAACCTGGGAGTTCTGCAACGTCGCAGGCAATGACGCGCCAGGCCCCTGCCAACAGTGTTCGGCAGAGTCTATAGTTTTGCGCCAGGATGACGCAGGATTTGGTACTTCATAACTGACGGGCTGTGAGTTGAAGTTCATTAGATGTAAGGTTTGGCCGCTGGCGTTACTGCGCATGACGACCAGGTATTTTTCGGTCTCGCTGCTCCAGGTTTGGATGGAAGTGTTATCCAATTCCCTTAAAGTAGGGTGGGTGCGGCGCAACTGGATTAACTGTTGATAAAACCGCCACAGGACAGCATGTTTGCCTTCGTGCTGACGTTCCCAGTGCAATGTGCTTTGATGGAAGGTTTCAAGATCGGCTGGGTCATAGGATTTGCCTGAAAATCCAGCTTTTTTAAATTCTTCGTCTTTTGAGGTTCTGACTGCTGCGACCAGATCGGCATCAGAGTGGCTAATGAAGTAAAAGAAGGGTGCTTCTTCGCCATATTCCTCTCCCATAAACAGCAAGGGAATGTAAGGGGAAAGCAGAACACAGCCAGCGGCTAGCTTGAGACCTTCGAAGGTGATGAGCTGGGTGAGGCGATCACCAAATAAACGATTGCCAATCTGGTCATGATTTTGAGCACATACAATCAACCGATGGCCTGCTTCCCCCACGGCAGAATTGCCATGACAGCGTTGACGCGCAGGGGAGTATTGACCGGAATAGACAAACCCTTCGCGAAACGATTTTTCTAAATCTGCGCAATGGCCGAAGTCTTGGTAATAGTCATGAGACTCACCTGTGAGCAGGGTATGGAGGGCATGGTGAAAATCGTCGCACCATTGCGCATCTAGCCCAAACCCACCAACGCTCTGCTCTCGAATCACTTTGACATCGTTGAGGTCGCTTTCGGCGGTAACGTACAGCTTGCGTCCGATTTGTGTAGAAAGAGCTTCTACCCGATCCGCCAGTTCTGCTAAGAAATGCTTGGCCCCCAGATCATAAATGCCCTGAATTGCATCGAGTCTCAGGGCATCTATATGAAAGGTTTCTAGCCAGTACAGTGCATTTTCAAGGAAGTAGTTGCGTACCCCGTCGCTGTAGGCATCGTCAAAGTTGAGGGCTTTGCCCCAGAGGCAGCTATATTTCTCGGTGAGGTACGGCCCAAAATCGGTCAGGTAGTTTCCTTCTGGGCCGAGGTGGTTGTAAACCACGTCTAGAATTACGGCAATGCCTTGTTCGTGGCAGGCATTCACCAATTGCTGTAAACCCTGTGGGCCGCCATAGCTATTCTGTACCGCAAAGGGATAAACGCCGTCATACCCCCAATTGCGATCGCCTGAGAACTGTGCCACGGGCATGATCTCTAGGGCTGTAATCCCTAGCTCTTTGAGACGCGGCAATCGAGGAATCACGGCTGCAAAGGTGCCCTCAGGGGTGAAAGTCCCCACATGAATTTCGTAAATAATGCAGTCTGGCCAATGAAACCCTGTCCAGTTTTGGTCACTCCAGACAAATTCAGTTGGGTCAACGATCGCAGATGCACTGTGTACCCCATCCGGCTGATACTGCGAAGCCGGATCTGGATGTTCTAAGTTGCCATCTAGCACATACACATAGCGGGTTTGCAGTTCTACAGGTGTGATGACCTGCCAATACCCTTGCCCCGTCAGCTGCATGGGTATCAGTTGTGGGTGAGGAGCAACAATTTTGAGCGTAACTTGTGTGGCGAAGGGTGCCCAAACGGTGAATTGATAATCGTTACGGCCTAAATGATGAGCACCAATTTTGACCATGCTTGCGAGAGTTCAGCGAAGACAACATTTTCTAAAACCTACCGATCCAGCAAGGCTTAAAGAACTGTCTTCCAGTAGAGGTCTGTTAAACCATTCGACGGATTTCCGGTAACCTCGGCCCCAGGTGTTGAACTGGAATGAAACAAAAACTCACGCTAAAATTTTGAGGAATTTTGAGTAAAAGGTTGCAGATTTTAGAAGTTTCTCAAGTGTGGCCAATAGAGTAACCTGCATGTGAAGTCATCTATCGCTTTGATGCAGTTTGATCAAAGTTTTAAATGGATGGGTCATCCTGAAGATTGAGCTAAACGCCATATTTGACCCACCTGCCTTAAATCACTTGTCTCAATTGATTGCTACTTGGAGTTTTTAGGATGCCACCCAAGGCCAAGTCTACCCCTGCAACCACCCCTGCTCAGGCCGTTACGGTGTTGCGGCAACATGCCGAAGAACAATTTGCCCAAGAGATAGACGAACTGATTCAATCTGATACCCGTCAGCGGCCCCCCAACTGGAAACTCTCCCCTTGGGCGGTGGCAACGTATCTGCTCGGTGGCACCTTGGACAATGGATTTGAGGTGACACCGAAGTACATTGGCAACCGTCGCCTGATGGAAGTGGCGATTGCCACCCTCGCGACAGATCGAGCATTGCTGCTCTATGGGGTGCCGGGTACTGCTAAATCCTGGGTTTCTGAACACTTGGCAGCGGCAATCACTGGAGATTCGACCTTACTGATCCAAGGAACGGCTGGGACGAGCGAAGAAGCGATTCGCTATGGCTGGAACTATGCACGACTGTTAGCAGAAGGGCCTTCTCGGCAAGCCATTGTGCCTAGCCCTCTGATGAATGGCATGAATGAAGGGAAACTGGTTCGCATTGAAGAACTGACTCGGATTCCAGCAGATGTCCAAGACACACTGATTACGGTGTTGTCCGAGAAGACCCTACCCATTCCTGAACTAGGGGAAGAGGTGCAAGCGCAAAAGGGCTTTAATGTGATTGCAACGGCCAATAATCGGGACAAGGGTGTCAATGATTTGTCCAGTGCCCTTAAACGCCGATTCAATACGGTGATTTTGCCCGTGCCCGATACTGCTGAAGCAGAGGTGGAAATTGTACGGCAACGGGTTGCTAGTTTAGGACGTGCTTTGGAGTTGCCTGCCGAGCCGCCTGCGATCGCAGAGATTCAGCGAATTGTCACTATTTTCCGAGAATTACGCAATGGGGTGACGGTAGATGGCAAAACTAAACTGAAGTCGCCAACGGGAACGTTGAGTACAGCCGAGGCGATCTCGGTTGTGAACAGTGGGATGGCTTTAGCCGCACATTTTGGGGATGGCAGCATAAAGGCCGGAGATTTAGTTTCTGGGTTGATTGGTGCAGTGGTCAAAGATCCCGTTCAAGACCAAGTGGTTTGGCGAGAGTATTTGGAAACGGTGGTGAAAGAACGCGATGGTTGGAAGGATCTCTATCGGGCCAGCCGTGAGACGGAAGGGTAGCAATGTGATGAGGTGGCGATCGCCAAAGGAAAAGGGTTCTGCGGTGATCGCATTAGAGGTGGCGCTAACGTTTGTGACGTTGGGAATATCACTGCAACGTTCTCAGCGCCTAACCCCGTAGAAGATTAATCCTGTAGGGGTGATATCTGAACTTGGCTTAAGTTGTGTTTGCTGAGATTCACAGTCCATTTCCCCGTTTGGCTCAACTCCAATTAGGGCAATATAGGTGCAGTTTAGGCCCCTCCATCCGCGTTAGAAGTCTGTTTCTGAGCTTTTTCTTGGCATACGAGGTCTTATCGTTTTGGCCGCATCTGACTCTACCCTCCACATTTTCGGGATTCGCCACCACGGCCCTGGATCGGCTCGCAGTTTGCGGCAAGCCTTGCAGGATCTCCAACCCGACCTCCTGCTAATTGAAGGGCCACCCGAGGCAGAACCTCTGCTGCCCCTCCTCGCCCACGAGCAAATGCAGCCGCCTGTTGCCCTCCTTTTATACGTTCCAGACACGCCCCATCGCGCTGCCTACTATCCCTTTGCGGTTTTCTCCCCTGAGTGGCAAGCGATTCAGTTTGGTTTGCAGCACCAAATTCCCATCCGTTTGATGGACTTGCCCCAAACCCATCAACTGGTTCCCGATGAGGAACCTCCAGAAGAACCGCTCACAGAAGCGCCCAGCGAAACACAGCCTTCCACAGAAGCTCCCGCAACCAGCACTGACCCAGACCCCAACCTTGAACTGACGCCTGAACCCATCGCCGCAGAGATTCGCCGCGACCCACTACTCTGGCTGGCTCAAGCCGCTGGGTACACTGATGGCGAACGCTGGTGGGAGCATTTTGTCGAGCAACGCCAAGACCACACCGATGTCTTTGCCAGTATCCTCACCGCCATGACAGCCCTGCGTGCGGAAGTGGATGCTGCTAGGCCGCCTCAACCCACAGACAATGCCCGCGATCGCCGCGAAGCCCTGCGCGAAGCCTACATGCGCCAAACCATCCGCCAAGCGCAGAAAGAGGGGTTCCAAACCATTGCCGTCATCTGCGGTGCATGGCATACCCCTGCCCTTACGCCGCCCTTGCCTGCCGCTAAAACAGATGCCGCCTTGTTGAAAGGGTTGCCCAAAGTGAAAGTGACAGCCACCTGGGTGCCTTGGACCTACGACCGCTTGGCCCTCCATAGTGGGTATGGGGCTGGCGTAGAATCGCCTGGTTGGTACCACCACCTGTGGGACTGCACCGAACGTCCGGCTGAACAGTGGCTGGTCAAAGTTGCACGGCTGCTGCGTGCGCAAGACTTAGACGCTTCCTCCGCCAGTGTGATTGAGTCGGTACGCATGGCGGAAGCCTTGTCTGCCTTGCGCGATCGCCCTGTACCGGGTCTGACAGAACTCAACGAAGCAGTGCAGACGGTGCTCTGTTTTGGCGACTCTACACCGATGCAGCTCATTGAACGCCAACTGATGGTCGGCGATCGCCTGGGAGTTGTGCCCGATTCCACCCCTATGGTGCCACTGCAACAGGATCTGCAACGGTGGCAACAGCGCCTCCGTCTGAAACCGGAGGCCTTAGATCGAGAATTGATGCTGGATCTGCGTAAACCCATGGATCTAGAGCGATCGCAACTGTTGCATCGGCTCAACCTACTGGATATTCCCTGGGGCCATCTTTCGACTGCTAGCGGCAAAGGCACCTTCAAAGAAAAATGGATTTTACGATGGCAACCGGAGTTAGAACTGGGGTTAATTGAAGCGGGACGCTGGGGTAATACCATCGAAACGGCAGCAACTGCCTCTGTTTGCCATCAAGCGACTGAGGCAAACCAGTTACCAATCTTGACCGCTTTGTTAGAGCAAGTTCTCTTGGCAGCATTGCCAGCAGGGGCAGATCAGGTGATGCAATGCCTCGCAACAGAAGCTGCGATCGCCAGCGACTTGGCTCATCTGATGGCTTCTGTTCCACCCTTAGCCAATGTCCTGCGTTACAGCGATGTACGCCAAACCGATGCCAGCCTCCTTGCGCCAATTGTGGATGGGTTGATTGCCCGCATTTGTATTGGTTTACCTGGAGCCTGCGCCTCGTTAGATGATGCGGCTGCGGCGGTCATGCTGGAGCATATCGGCCAAACCCATCGTGCAATCAAGCTGTTGCAAAATCCGAATCATCTCCAAGACTGGCAGACCGTTTTGGGGCGTCTGGTGGATCAAAGCGCTCTGCATGGGTTACTTGCAGGACGTTGCTGTCGTTTGTTGCTCGACGAGGGCCTGTTCGACGGATCAGAAGCGGCTCGGCGTTTGAACTTGGCTTTATCCCAAGCCGTAGAGCCTACCCACGCTGCCGCATGGATTCAGGGCTTTCTCCAAGGCAGTGGTTTAGTGCTGCTCCACGATGCTGAGATTTGGCAAGTGTTAGATCACTGGGTGGGTGCTCTATCCCCAGATGCGTTTACGACTCTGTTGCCCCTGTTGCGTCGCACGTTTTCCACCTTTACCGCTGCTGAGCGCCGACAGATGGGAGAGCGAGTGAAGCAAGGCGAAGGACGCTCAACCGCTGCTAGAGAGGCGATCGCTTTAGATCGCGATCAAGCTGCTGCTGTATTACCCCTAATCGCCCAATTGCTAGGTTTGGAGATGACCCGATGATGGAGCAAGAACGTTTGCGCAGGTGGCGATTGATTTTAGGCGGTAGTGCTGAATCATGCTTGGGGGCATCAGGTTCGGATGGGCAAGGTATTCAATTGAGCGGCATCGACCTTGCAATGGATCGTGCCCTAGCGGAGTTATACGACACTGACCAAGGTGGCGATCGCAGAGGTGGGCTAGAGCGCTCCTCGCCCCGTGTTGCGCGTTGGCTCGGTGATATTCGCACCTACTTCCCCAGTTCGGTCGTGCGGATCATGCAGCAAGATGCCCTAGAACGGCTCAACTTACAACAAATGTTGCTAGAGCCAGAACTGTTAGAAGCCATCGAACCGGATGTGCATCTGGTGGCAAATTTGCTGTCCTTAAGCCAAGTCATGCCCAGCAAAACCAAGGACACCGCACGGGTGGTGGTGCAACGGGTGGTAGATGAGTTAATGCGAAAGTTGGCCAACCCCTTACAACAAGCAGTGATGGGTAGCCTCAATCGTTCCATTCGCAATCGTCGTCCGCGCCATCACGAGATTGATTGGCACCGCACCATTCGAGCAAACCTGCGTCACTATCAGCCCGAGTATCGCACCATCATCCCAGAGACTCGAATTGGCTATGGTCGCAAGCGTTCAGCCCTGCGCGATATTGTGCTCTGCGTGGACCAAAGCGGTTCAATGGCAACCTCTGTGGTCTATGCCAGTATTTTTGCGGCTGTCTTAGCCTCTTTACCTGCGGTGAGCACCAAACTAGTTGTGTTTGATACTGCCGTTGTGGATCTTACCGACTTATTACAAGACCCCGTTGAGGTGTTGTTTGGGACCCAATTGGGGGGTGGCACCGATATCAACCAGGCGATCGCCTACTGCCAAGGCTTAATTCGCCAACCGCAGGAATCCATTTTTGTTTTAATCAGCGATTTATATGAAGGCGGCAACCCAGAAGGCATGCTCAAGCGGGTTGCAAGCTTGGTCAATGCAGGCGTCCAGGTGATTACCCTATTAGCGCTCAACGACGATGGCGCGCCTTGTTTTGACCATCACCATGCGGCTCAGTTTGCAGCATTGGGTGTGCCAGTTTTTGCTTGTACACCTGACAAATTTGCCGACTTGATGGCAACGGCGATTCAACGTCAGGATATCGCCCAATGGGCTGCTAAAGCGGAGATTGTCACCACCCGACCCCAATCTTAAGCTGCACTATTACCAATAGGTCGGTCTAGAAAATAGCAAGCACTAACGCTCATCCCCATATCGTTACAGAAGGCGTGCTTTGACTGTCTAGATCTTGAATTGGACACGGTATTGCTTCGTAATGCTCCATTTTGAGCACTTCTTAGCCTAAATATTTTTCTAGTGATACATATCACTAAGACGCATCATCCTTAGTCACTGATGAGTCTAATTCCTTATGGGATCTTATACCTCATGGGGGAGCATTATTTTACGGTTATACAGTTTTGCCTTAAGTCTTTTTGGTTTCTGCTTGAATTCAGAGAAATCAAGACTTGTAGTCAAGATTCAGGCTCAAATATTACTAGAAATTCTCAACTTTCGCCAAAGTCTTCAAAACCAAAGAAATCGAATTTTTTGACCTAATTTATTGCAAAAGTGAATCCTAAACTTCGTTCTTTCCCCAGGAGTACCCATTATGAATTCTGGACACTTACTCAGTCAACGATACAAACTCATTAAAGTGCTTGGTTCGGGCGGAATGTCTGAAACCTACCTAGCCGAAGATACGCAACGTCCTAGCAATCCTCAATGTGTGGTTAAGAAATTACAACCTATCTCTCGTGAGCCTAAGTTATTAGAGATTGCTAGAACGCTCTTTCACCGTGAAGCAGAGGTATTAGAAAAACTGGGAGAGCATGATCAAATCCCAAGGTTATTGGCTCATTTTGAAGAAAATAAAGAATTTTATTTAGTTGAAGAATATATTAGGGGTCATTCGCTGGCTGATGAATTACATCCAGGCAGACAATGGCCAGAAACAGAAGTGATTCATTTTTTGCTTGAATTTTTGCCGATTCTAGAATTTATTCACGACAAAAATGTGATCCATCGTGATGTCAAGCCTGCCAATATTATCCGCAGGGAAGAAGATGGCAAACTCGTACTGATTGATTTTGGTGCAGTCCGTCAAGTTCAAGCAGATTTAACGGCCTCCAATCCCGCTATTGCGGCAACCATTGTTGGCACCTATGGTTATATGCCCAACGAACAAGCCTATGGCCATCCCAAATTAAACAGCGACATATATGCCCTCGGCATTATCTGCCTTCAGGCACTCACAGGCTTAATGCCGTCTCAATTGCTCGTTGATAATCAAACCGGAGAATTTCAGTGGCCGGAATTTGTCTCCGTCAGCCCTGGGCTTGCAGCCCTGTTGACCAAGATGGTGCGCTACTCCAGCAAGGATCGCTATCCGAATGCTGCTGAGACGATGAAGGATGTCAAAACCTTACAAACCAAAATTAAAACGGCGCTGTCTGGTCGCTCGGAACTGCCGAAGTTACCGCCTGTCCGTAAGCCATTGGTTTTGATTGGTTTAGGATTAGCTTCTGCTGTTGGTGTTGCATGGCTGGGTAGCCAAGTGCTGAATACGTTCTTTCAACCCGCAGGGGCCTTTGGTGGCGATCGCATTTTAGATATTGGCGTTGTATCGATTCCCAGGGCCAATCACAAAGCTGCATATACCGAGCTTGAAACCTACTTCAAGGACAAATTACAGGCACAATTGGGCGATCAAGTTGGCGTCAAACTACATGTGATTGAAACCAGCGAGGATAAAGCGCTAGAGCGTGCCAAGCAAGAAATTAAAGCGCAAAATTGGGAACTCGCCTTTACCACCGTGCCCATGCTGTCAGTGGCTGCGGTTGCGAATCAGTACCAGTTTGCCGCACGGATGTTTCCCCATAGACCCCAAACCACATCCGTACTCTTCGTGCGCAAAAACAGTCCCATTCAATCGCTAGACGATTTAAATGCCGCCAAATCCATAGCCTTGGGAGACTTCAACAGTGCCCAAAGCTTCTATATGCCCATCTATGACCTCTACGGAAAAACCATGCAGGTCGATCTGGACAATACTCCAGGCAAAAGCATCGAAAAAGTTCGGTCTGGCTTGGTGGATGTGGGTGCGAGCGTGTTTATGCCCACACTCAAAAATGCGTCAGACTTACGAATTTTACATATCAGTCGCGCAATTCCGATGGCAGGTGTGTACATTGCACCGAAGCTCTCCACTAAAGACCGAGACTTAGTCTCTACCCTGCTGAAGCAGGCCCCTCAACCCCTACAAGAGAGTGGTCGCTTTGGGGCTGGACAGCCCATAGACTATACCGAATTCACGAAAGTTGTGAAACGCGTGGAAGATATCACCCGCTGTACCAACTGGCAAAGCAACCCGGTTGCGTTTTACTGTGCGGATAACAGCAATAGCATTGTGGGGACTACAAATGGCTATCGCACGTTCGCCCAGAAAATTGAGTTCACAATGCAAGGCAGCGACGGGAAAGCCTATCGCTTAGTGTTGCCCCAGAATGTTTTAGATCGAGATCCGCAACTGGATTCGCCAACGGCACTCAATTTCAAGAAAGTATCTGTCAAAAATGTGCAACCCGTGGAAACCAATGGTGTATTTGAGTTACGCATCTCAGAACCAGGACAATTGAGCTTAGCCAGTTAGCAAGCCTTTCTTTGATGCAAGAGAGCTATAGCGATCGCAGTTCAGTGTATGGGTCTACAGCGAGACACCTCAAACATAGGGTTTATGTCCCTAAGGCCGAGGCATCGTTCCTGTAGATCCATTCTCAGAGGCTTTAAAGGGTATCCTTGCGCTTTTGAAACCAAAAAGTGAGGGCAAACATGCCAGCCATTAGCAGCCCTGTCATACTCCAGTGCCTCAGAATATTGACTTGGAAGACATTGCCATAGTCCTTGTTCAGTTGCGCAATAATTCCTTCCGCCTCGCCCATAGCCTTTTCGCGAGTCGTCATCCAAGTGCGGTATCTCTCTTTCCAAGCTTCCATATCCGCCTTGTAACTATCCATCTGGTTTTTGAAGGTGGAAAGTTGGGTGGGGTTCGCAGGAACCTCTGGTTTATCTGGTTCTTGGGGTTCTTTTTGATCAACGGCTTCCGTATATTTGGCATAAATACCTGGGAAGTTGCAACGTTGGGCTTGGAATACATTTTTCCCTAAACAAGCGCACTTCTCCTTCTCGGAATCGCTGAGGGCTTTACGGCGCACTTCAGATTGCTGCCAGCAAGAATCAGCCGCAACATCTTTGCCGAGGTTTGTGATGGTAACTAAAGACTCAAAAGACCATTTTGTTAGGGTGAGATTGTTAATCCACTGCCCAGGCAGACTTAATCGATCCACTGGAATCAGTCCGCCACCAAACGTAACCTGGGGAATTAAGACCAAAATAATTAACAGCGGCGTAAAGGTTTGGTTCGGCGAAAGCGCAGAAACCAGTAGCCCCATCACCATCCCCGCCAGGGTTCCCAAGAAGAGGGTGATGAACAAGCCCATCCCCATCCCCGCTGTGAGATGAAAATCGATGGCGATGCACTTAAATAGCAAAAAGCATGCAGCCTGAAGCAACGCAAGCAAAACGCTGATCCAAATTTTAGACATCAAGTAGGGAAGCAATTGCAACCCAATCATGCGTTCCCGACGGTAAATTTCTTGCTCTTTAACGATCTCACGCATCGTTGTGAGGCTGCCAACCATCACTGCAATGAGGGCAGTGGTAAATAGCATGGTGATGCTTTGAGCCGCATTGCCGTCTTGGTAGTCGAATAAATCGTGTCGCCAAGTCACCAGATCGAGTAAGCCCAAGATAGGCGCAATACTCAGGGTGAAAATGAAGCTTAATGAGTCCTGTTTTAGTACTGCTAAGTTACGGGCACAAAGGATCTGGAATTGTTGCCAGGCAGAGGTGCGTTTTAGCGTTGTGGAAGATGCGCGTTGAGCCGTTCGCCGCGAACGGCCAGTATCCGCAGTTTGAGGAATCGACTGTTTGCGCTCAAGGACATACTGTTGATACTGCTCTGAATCTAGGTATTGCTGCTGCCAAGCTTCAGGGGAGCGTTCCTTCTCAACTTTGAGATAAATTTCGTTAAAGCTTTGAACACCAAAGTAGGCTGGGGCCTCGTTGGGTGGGCCAAAATACGCAACTTTGCCCCCTGCGGCTAAAAAGATCACTAAATTACAGAGTTTGACATTCTCTGTTGCGTGGGTAATCAGCAAAATGGTGCGCCCGCTATCCGCCAACTTTCGCAGCAATCGCATGATGTCGCCTTCAGTGCCAGGGTCAAGGCCAGAGGTAGCTTCATCGAGAAAGAAAAGGCTGGGCTTGGTCAGTAATTCGACCCCCATCGACACGCGCTTGAGCTGACCGCCGCTGAGGGCTCGGATAGGCACATCACGGCGTTGAGTAAGACCTAGCTCGTCGAGCACGTCTTGGATGCGTTGTTTACGTTCGGCAATGGTGGTATCGGAGGGCATTCGCAGTTGGGCCGCAAAGCTAAAGGCTTGTTCCACACTCAGCTCTGTGTGGATGATGTCTTTTTGAGGCACATAACCAAGTTCGGCACGGTAGACATCAAAGTTGGCATACAGGTCCATGCCGTTGATGAGGACGTTGCCACTGGTGGCAGGCCGAAACCCATTCAGGGCATCTAGAAGGGTCGATTTTCCGCCGCCGCTAACCCCGGCAATAACGACAAATTCGCGAGGAAAAATGGAGAGGGATATATTGTCTAGCAGGGATTTTCCCTGGCTGACTCGTTTGCAGAGATTGAGGGCATCTAGGCGGAGGTTTCCAGTTGCATTTTCGGCAGAAAGTGTCTCATCGAGGTTAAAGATAAGGCGTAAAGGCCCGATATGGATGGCATCTCCTGGATGGAGGAAGCAATCGGTTGTAATCTGCTTGCCATTGACAAAGGTTCCATTGGTGGAGTTGAGGTCTGCAATATAAACGCCCCCATGTTGACGTTTGAGTTGTGCATGGGTGCGAGAGACCAAGGGGTGATCAATGACATGATCGTTGAAGTTTCCGCGTCCAAAGGTCAGGGTTGTTCGACCCCGAAAGTCGATGATGGAGTTGGCAGATGTTGGGACAGATGAAGTACTTGTGAGATAGGTGAGTGTGATATCTGACTCGATAGAGATGACGTCACGGTGCTGTAGAAGCTTCTGGCGAATCGGTTGCCCTTCGAAGTGTAAGCCATGCTTACTGCCTAAATCGATGATTTCGTATGTTGTCCCTACACGCCTAAGCTGAGCGTGGTATCGCGAAACAATGATGGATTTAATGACAATATCGTTGTCGGGAAAACGACCAATTGTGATTAAGTCCCCAGACAGTTGATAGGTCTGAGTTCTGAGCGCAAGAGTAACCTGTAGATGAATCGACTGCACAGAACTGTTCTACTGGCAAAGGTTTATCGTGATGGTTCAACTGGAAGAAGCGTTTCTCCTGGCGATCGCACAGAAGAATCGGCAAAAAATCAATCTGTTCTAGACCCGAATTTAGGATTTATCAGATGTATTAGTTTTGCGCCTTTCTAAAACCTAGTAAGATCATGCGTTGAATAATAAAAATTTCAACGACTGTATACAATAATTAAAAATAGATTTCAGCGTAAAATAATTCGATTCCGTATTATAACTTAATCATATTGAGATTAAGTTGTAGGTTCTGCTATTCCTGATTCTTTTTCTGTTGATTAAGGTTTCAGTGTGCAGGGGCATAGGCGATCGCAGTGACCCACCGCCCTTTCCTGCCCGAAATAGCGCATGTTTGAGAGTGACGGCCTCAGTGAAGGTAGCCTCCGCAAGCGTTGAATGGATGGCGAGTTAGAGGTAGAGCTTGGCTCATTTAAGGGCAGTTATTGTTTGGGAACGATAACGATTTCTGTTTTGTTTCTTAGGTGTAAGGTATTAACCCTCAGAGGGGTAGGTTCAACTGCTGAAAGGTTTCTACATCCTTAGGCTAAAGCTTTCTATGCCCATTGGAAGAACGATTTCATTTCAGCAGTTAGTAGAGTCGGTTGGTAAAGATACACATCCTTGACTTCTGCGCTCCCTCTCACTTGCCTATGGCTAATTTCTATGACCGATAACATCAGCTCGCCTCCACTTCCTACTGCAGGTGAGATTCCTGTTGCAGATCATCAGAATGCTTTAAACGCTGGGGCAAGAGAGGCAGTCGTTTTTAAGATGCAACACGGCATTCCAAACCTGACGTACAAAGCGGCAAAAACAGGGGAAGGTACAGATTCGGATCAGGTTATCAGGGGTCTGTATGAGGCGATCACCAAAGGCAACTTCCCTATGGGGAGCTTAGAACTTAAACACAACCTAAGAAGTTACTTTGTTCCTTCTTCTTTCTAGATGCAGAACTAGGGGGCCGTGTTGTTCAGGTGTTGAGACTATTCTCAAATTAGTTGTGTTGAAAAACCAAGCAGTGGCTGCTGAGCCGTCGCCTGATCAGCCCGTTTAAAAAACAAATATCACAGAAAAAATTCATATCTCAACGTTAAGTACGGAGCAATAAACATGTCGACTGGTAGTGCAACGCAATTGAAGCAAGATCTCAAAAAACAAACTAATATCGGGACATGGATTGGCGTGCTCCTCATTTTGTTAGGTATTGCCGCAGTCGCCCTTCCCAATTTCACCACCCTCGTTGCCGAGACTTGGATTGCAATTATCTTGGCGAGTGCAGGTGCAGGCAATATTTTCTATGCCATCCAGACCCGTTCAGAAGGATTCATCTGGAAACTACTGTTAGGCATTCTCTACGTTGCGACGGGCATCATGTTGTTTGTCTATCCCCTCACAGGCATCTTGACCCTCACGCTATTGCTAGGTAGTTTCCTGCTAACGGAAGGGGTCTTTGAACTGATTTTGGCGTTTCGCGTACGACCCCGTCCGAATTGGGGATGGTTGTTGGCCAATGGGATCGTCACCCTTGGTTTAGGGGCTTTAGTTTGGTTTGAGTGGCCCTTCGATGCGCCTTGGCTGTTAGGAACCCTTGTCGGTGTGAGTATTTTATCGACAGGCGTCTCGCGGATTATGGTATCTTTTCATCCCTCTGCGACCGACTCGACCTCCTTACCAGGCTCTCAAAATGGGGCGGCGGAGCAATTACCGAGCAACCAGTAGATAAAATCAGGATTTTTCAACAATGGCGATGCTCATGAATGTAGCGGTCTACTCAAGGGGGCTTCTACATTCAGGGCTTTTTTTTGTGAATTTTCCAAGACCCTATCCCAAAAAATCCCTCACGATTGAGTCCTCTACAGAAATAGTGCCATTAAGTCTTAAGGTTTAACCTTCACTAACAAAATCCAATATTCAATGCTTGAGTTTTTAGTTAAGTGAAATAAAGAGTAAAGCATTCCATTTATGATTCTTGATCCTGTTACATTGATTGGACAAATTGCCGCTCAGGTTGCAGCCCAAAATACTATTATTAAGCCGCTAGAACATCACGCGCTTCTATTATTATTGCTGCAACTTGCGGTGTTGCTATTGGTTGCTAGGGGTATGGGGGAGGTGATGCGGCGAATTAACCAGCCGCCTGTGGTTGGTGAATTGCTTGCTGGTGTTTTGTTAGGTCCCTCTCTGTTTGGTGCCGTTGCTCCTGGTATTCAATCAGCTCTTTTTCCTAAGATTCAAGCTCAATCTGATCTGCTTGGCGTGGAGTCTTGGTTAGGGGTGCTTTTTCTCCTGATTGCAACAGGATTAGAAACTGACCTCAATTTAATTCTGCGCAAAGGCCGCACCGCTTTGCTCATTTCGACAGGTGGTATTCTCATCCCTTTTATCTCTGGCTTTGGCTTAGGGTGGGCGCTACCAGAAACCTTGCTTGCCAATCCAAATCAGCGCTTGGTTTTCAGCCTTTTTATTGCGACGGCAATGAGTATTTCGGCAGTGCCAGTTATTGCCAAGGTTTTAATGGATCTGAACTTGATCCGCCGAGATATTGGCCAAATTACCCTGGCAGCAGGAATGACCGACGATACGATGGGTTGGATTCTGCTGTCGGTTGTATCTGGGTTAGCCCATAGCGGCCAATTTGATGTCAAAACCGTGATCGCCGCAGTGGGTTCTGCGGTTTTATTTTTGGCGATCGCATTCACCTTAGGACGCACGGTAGTTGATCGGATTTTCCGATGGACGGATGAACAGATTGGCGGTACAACTGCAAATCTGTCAATGGCGATTATTTTAGGTTTGTTCGCGGCAGCACTCACTCATAGCTTGGGCCTCGAAGCTGCCCTCGGTGCCTTTGTGTTCGGTATTTTAATTGGCGAATCCCGACGCTTCAGCCACGAAGCCGGTCATATTTTGGAGGTGATGACCGCTGGATTTTTAGCCCCTATTTTCTTTGCCGCAGCCGGTTTGAAGGTGGATCTGCGAACCCTACTGGTACCTCAAACGCTGCTGTACGCCCTGATTGTGCTGGCGATCGCCTGTGTGGGCAAGTTTCTAGGGGCCTACCTCGGATCGCGGTTGGGAGGGCTGGGCCATTGGGAAGGCTTGGCTATGGGTTCCGGCATGAACGCTCGTGGGGCAATGGAAATTATTGTGGCCACCATTGGGCTGTCGCTCAACGTCTTAAACCTGCAAATGTACTCGATCATTGTGATCGTGGCCATTGTGACCTCCTTAATGGCTCCACCGCTGTTGCGATATGCCCTATCAAAGGTGGATATCGGCCCAGAAGAAGCTGCGCGCCTTGAGCAAGAAGAACTCTCAAGCCGTAGTTTTGTGAAACAAATTAAGCGCGTACTCCTGCCCACACGCGGCGGCAGCAACGTCCAAATTGCCGCACAGATGCTGAGTCGCTTGGCGCATCAAAACCCTTTGGAAATTACGGCACTTTATGTTCATAGAACGATTAAACCACTCGCTTCTGCCTCGCAGTCTTCCGTTGCTCACACCCAAGAACATGCAGCGACCACTGCCTTAAATGTGATTGAGCAAGAAACGAACTTACACAGTAGTAGTGTCCTCAACTTGAAGCAAGTCTCTAATACGAAGACCACAGATGCCATTTTGAGTGAAGCGGAAAAAGGGTATAACCTCATCGTGCTGGGCGCAACAGAACAAAAACGCATTGGCGGTGCTCGATTTAACCCTGTCGTAGATAGCATCATTCAAGGCGCACCCTGTGCCGTGATGGTCGTCAAATCCCATCTGCCGCAGGCCAAGGGAGAAACCTGCATGATTGCGCAGCAAGAATTTCGGCATATTTTAGTCCCCACGGTTGGCAGCGAATACAGCAAAAATGCGGTTGAAATTGCCAGTACAATCGCCGCACAAACTCAGGGCATTGTGAGCCTTGTCAATGTGATTGTCTCTCCTCAAGTCGAGCATGTTCTATTTGATCGGCAGCGCTTTAACGATATGAAGGAAGTCGCCAGCGACATGCTCGAACAGCAAGCTCAATTTGGCCGCAGCTTGAAAGCACAGGTGGATACTTATGTCCTTAAGGGAACCATTCCTGAACAAATTATTTTGAAGTTTGCTCAGGTCAAACAAGTTGACTTAATTGTGATGGGCAGTGCGTTGCGGGCCGCGACTGGACGAGTGTTTTTGGGCCACCGAGTGGATGCCCTTCTCGATCAGGCTCGCTGTCCTGTAGCGGTCATTGTGGCAGGCTAAACCCAAGCACTCTTGAACCTTAAGGGGTATCGCTGGTAGCATTACCGACGGAACTTCCGTTGCTATTCTGCCTTCTTAAGGGTTTAAACGCGCCTGAACCTATGCAAGTCCAATCGTCCCCCCCATCCCTTCACAGTCGCTTAGATGCGGCGATCGCAGCTAGTCAACAGTATCTCTTGGGGCAACAGGCCTCTGAGGGATACTGGTGGGCAGAGTTAGAATCGAACGTCAGCATTACTGCGGAAGTGCTGATGCTGTTCAAGATTTGGGGCATTGACCATCGCTATCCCCTGGCAAAAATTGAAACGTATCTCCGCCAACAGCAACGCGATCATGGCGGTTGGGAACTTTATATTGGCGATGGTGGCAACCTCAGCGTGTCCATTGAGGCTTACATGGCCTTGCGCTTGCTGGACGTGCCTGTTTCCGACCCAGCCTTGGTTAAGGCACAGAAATTTATTGTGGCCCAAGGTGGTGTTACCCAGTCTCGGATTTTTACCAAGCTCAACCTGGCGCTGATTGGTTGTTACGACTGGCGCGGCTTGCCCTCCTTACCCCCTTGGGTGATGCTTCTACCGGAGATTGCCCCCTTAAGCATTGTCTATGAGATGTCCAGTTGGGCACGGGAAAGCACTGTTCCGCTGATTGTGGTGCTCGACAAGAAACCCATTTTCCGGCTCCAACCTGCGATTACCTTAGATGAACTGTACACCGAGGGACGCGATCGCGCGGTCTATGAACTGCCACGCAAAGGGGATTGGACTGATGCCTTCATTTTCCTTGATGGGGCATTTAAGTTCGCTGAACAATTTAACTTGACCCCCTTACGTGAAGAAGGACTCAAAGCCGCAGAGCGCTGGATTTTAGAGCGTCAAGAACCGACCGGCGACTGGGGTGGCATCATCCCGCCCATGGTCAACGCCCTTTTGATGATGAAAACCCTCAACTACGATCTTAGCGATCCAGCGGTGCAGCGTGGCTTTGAAGCCATTGAACGCTTTGCCGTCGAAACCGACGAGATTTATTGGATTCAGCCCTGTGTCTCTCCCGTATGGGATACCGCATTGGTGGTTCGCGCTTTAGCTGAATCGGGTGTAGATCGCGCTGATCCAAGA
>DATNQK010000302.1:0-2943 GCA_036704065.1 Stenomitos sp. | reverse complement strand
CGAGCGATAGCTTGAAACTGGCATTGCGCGATCGCGGCTTTACCGTAGTCGAGACTCCCCTAACGGAGTTCCTGAAAGCGGGGGGTGCTGCGAAGTGCTTAACGTTGCGGGTAACAGAACCACGACAGGCCGCTCCCTATGGCTTAACGCTGCAAAGCCGGATTGTGCATTTAGAAGGTCATCTGCTCGATTCCGGTCTGGTAAATCGGGCATTGGATATTATTGTGGCTGGCGGTGGCAGTTTTCAGGTTTTGAACTTTAGCCTTGGCGAACAGCGTCAGGATACCTCCAAAGCAGAGGTCAGGGTTTCTGCACCGGATGCGGAGGTCATGACTGACATTATGGGGCAACTGATTGACTTAGGCGCGGTCAGTGTTTCCGATGCATCTGTGACTGCCAATCTAGAAGCTGTAACCCAAGCAGGTGTGGCCCCTGATGATTTTTACGTCACAACCATTTACCCCACGGAAGTGGCCATTGCAGACCAATGGGTGAAGGTGCAAGGCCAACGCATGGATGGTGCGATCGCTGTCACTTTTTCCGCCGATGGCCCTGTGGCGCGCTGTAAACTCTTGCGTGATTTAGAGGTTGGGGAGTCTGTGGTGATCGGCAGTGAAGGCATCCGTACCCTTCGCAACCTGGATTCTCTGAAAAAGGGCAAAACAGAAGAGTTTAGCTTTATGGGTGCAGGCGTTTCCAGTGAGCGTCGTGTGGAACTGGTAGTGGATCAAATTGCCTGGGATCTGCGTCGCATTCGAGATCGGGGTGGCAAGGTGGTGGTGACGGCTGGGCCTGTGGTGATCCATACGGGTGGTGCGGAGCATCTCACACGGCTGATCCGAGAAGGCTATGTCCATGCGCTGCTAGGTGGCAATGCGATCGCCGTCCATGACATTGAACAATCCATGATGGGAACTTCCCTCGGCATGGATATGAAGCGGGGTGTGTCGGTTCACGGTGGCCACCGTCATCACCTCAAGGCAATTAATACGATTCGGCGCTATGGCAGTATTGCCAACGCAGTAGAACAAGGCGTGTTGACCAGCGGTGTGATGTACGAATGTGTCAAACAGAACGTTCCTTTTTGTTTGGCAGGCTCGATTCGCGATGATGGGCCCCTGCCCGATACCAAAATGGATCTGATTGAAGCACAGTCCGAATATGCTCGGCTGATTCAAGGCGCAGACCTTATTTTGATGCTCTCCAGCATGCTCCATTCGATTGGGGTGGGGAACATGACCCCTGCTGGGGTGAAGATGGTTTGTGTGGACATTAACCCAGCAGTAGTGACGAAATTGAGCGATCGCGGCTCGGTTGAGTCTATTGGCGTTGTTACGGATGTTGGCCTCTTCCTCAGCTTACTGGTACAACAGCTTCAAAAATTAACAGGACAATATGCACAGCTAGAGAACCGTAAATTTTCAGCCTAAAGTGTCGATAGAATTGGCCAAGTTTTTCAAATCAAACAGTCATAAATGAGACAATTTTCTTTGTTAAAAGAGAATGTTTTGGCTGAGAACAGGCTTTATATCGTAATATTTTCCACCCAAACGGGAAAGCTATAGGCATCAGAGTCGATTAGACCCTAAGTCCCCCATTGTCTATGCTTGTGGAATATTCCGACCGCGCGTCTCTAGAAGAACTGGATTTCCCCAATGGTCCCCTTGAAGCGGATTCGCCACTGTATGTGTTGCGATCGCCGTTGGAGGAGACTGCATGCCAGAAATTGCTAGAGCCCGGGAGTCTTCTGCAAGTGCAGGGACGGCGGTATATGGGCAAGTGTTCTTTTCTCAATCATGTGACGGGATATGGGAAGAACCAAGGCTATTGGAGTGTCACGGTTAACTTCCAAGACGCCCCGTCGACTGTTTTGAACGATCTAGGGTCTTTTTTGCGCTGGTTTAGCCTGACCGTCGGGCATCAACTTCGGCTGAAGAATCGGCTAGAGTCTTATGGCCTCTCTGAATCCTTCGATGGACAAACCTGTTCAGAGTACTTTGAAACCTATCTGCTCCCCGCTTCGAGTTTTCCGATCATCCTGGTTCTGAAAGAACTAGATTATCTGTTTACTCATCCCGCGATCGCGCCTGCTTTTTTTGAGTTACTGCATAGCTGGCACCAAAAAGCCCAAAACAATGACACCTGGAGCAACTTACGGCTAGTCTTTGTTCACGCAACTAGTGCTGTTCCTCTGTTATATAGTTCTGCCCCTCAGTTTCAGACAGATGCTCCATTGGTTCTGTCAGAATTTTCCCTGGCTCAAACACAGCAGTTAGCAAGCCGATATGGATTAGAGTGGGCCTTCGATGATGTGAAGGCTCAACGCCTTGTTTCTCTGCTCAATATGGTAGGAGGTAGCCCCTACCGTCTGGCGATCGCGTTTTATGGTCTTCGGGTTGGCGAACTCTCATTATCTGAGATCATGCAGATAGCCGATGAACCCAACACCATCTATGGCCCCCATCTACAGCGCTTAGAACGACGACTCGCCCAGAAACCCTATCTAAAAACGGTTTTTACTAAGGTGATGCGGGCGAACGATTGGGTGGAAATTGACACCGCCGATGCCTATCAACTAGAGAAATTGGGACTTGCGGTTTTCAATGGCACAGCAGTTCGCACCAGTTGTATGCTGTACCAACGGTATTTTGAAACTCGCCTCTCCGAACCCAAAGATCCTGCAAGTGTTCGTCGCCATAGTTTAGAAGCAGAACATATAACATTACAAGATCTGGCACGAACTCCTGATGCTGCCCTCGAAAGGTCTTCTAAGGATCACCCTCTTCCCTCAGATACGCTTTGTGATTTAGCTGAACTCCCCATTGTGGAGCCGAGTCTTCCCACGGCTCAGGATGAGAACCTGCCTCCAAAACCTTTATTGGGCGGGCGGTATTACCTTCAGGCTCAACTGGGCAGCGGCGGATTTGGTGAAACATTTCTCGC
>DATNQK010000301.1:0-12078 GCA_036704065.1 Stenomitos sp. | reverse complement strand
CATTCTGGGGATTGAGATTTTGCCGGAAGCGGCAGCAGAGGTTGCTCGGCGATCGCGAGGAACACCCCGAATTGCCAATCGTAATGTCGAGCCGGAAGTCCTCCATTGCGGGATAGAGGAGTTCTTCCGTCATCCGCGACAATCGATGAATTTCATCAATGAATAAGATATCGCCGCGCTGCAAATTCATCAGCAACCCCACGATATCGCGTGGGCGTTCTAAAGCAGGTGCGCTCGTTACTTTGCACTGCACACCCATTTCCTGGGCCAGAATCAAAGAAATCGTCGTTTTTCCCAGTCCAGGTGGGCCATACAGCAGAAGGTGGTCTAACGGTTCTTGCCGCGACTGAGCGGCCTGGATGGTGATGTTCAAAACATCTTTTAACTCGCGCTGCCCAATGTATTCGGCTAAGCGTTGAGGCCGTAATTTCTCGTCATTTTGGCCTCGCTGTTCATCCAGCCCCGCCTCTGGCCGAATTAAAGAGGGCATAGAAGCGCGACTAGCAGATTTTGCCTCCTGCATCGCGGCCCCTTCTTGCAGATCTGTTTCTAAATCTGGTGGCACTGAAGGAGGCATTTTTTCGGGTAGGGAAGGCTGACCGTGAGACGACACAATAGCCATAAAAAGCGGGCCTTTCTTTACTTTGGATGGAATTCTATAGCGGGGTGAAACACAATTCACTCAAGCCATGGGCTGCGATCTTGTATTATCGTTTTTCCATCTTTGCTTGGGGTTATTATGATAACTTTTATAAAGATTCTTGTACTTTACTCACATTCAACCGCAGGTTACGCTCATGCCTTCTGCTTTAGATCCTGTGCTTAAGTTTTCACACCCTCTACTGATGTGGGTGTTGTTGGGGTTAACCTTTTACGCAATGTATCTAGGATTCCAGATCCGTCGAACTCGTTCAGTTGAGGGCGAAGCCAAGAAGGAGCTAATCAAGCAAAAGTACAACCTCAGACATCACCAAGTCAGTTCTCTCATGTTGGCGCTCATGGTTCTAGGAACCATCGGCGGCATGGCTGCAACTTACATTGTCAACCACAAATTATTTTTCGGCCCCCATCTTTTGGTAGGCCTAGCCATGACAGGCATGATTGCAGTGTCAGCGAGCTTAACACCTTTTTTGCAAAAAGGTAATGAATCGGCTCGATATGCTCATATTTCCTTAAATGTGCTTCTGGTTGGGCTATATGGATGGCAAGCAGTTACAGGGATGCAAATCGTCCAAAAGCTACTCAATAACTAAGGGGTTTTGAGTCTGGCGGATAATACTTGCCTTGATTACCCTTCTGAACCTTCTGTTACCACTAAGGTCTGCTTTATCGGGTTTGCTGCGGCTCAGTCTTTAAGGTCACAGCCTTCGCTGGACTAACTGGTATCTGAATCAACACTCCCTTATTAAACTGCCTTCTTGTTTCAGATAATGCCTAATAAAAAAGCGCCCTTCAATTTTGAAGGGCGCTTTTTTGCTTAAAGCTTAGTCAACAAGCGAGTGGTTTAACCAAACTTACTTGCGGTCGAAGCAATCAAGAACGCGGCGTAAGTCAAGACATAGCCAACTGTGAAGTGAGCTAAGCCAACGACCCGACCTTGAACGATGGACAGTGCAACTGGCTTGTCTTTCCAACGCACCAGGTTTGCCAACGGTGTACGTTCATGAGCCCAAACCAAGGTTTCGATCAGCTCTTGCCAGTATCCTCTCCAGGAGATCAAGAACATGAAACCTGTAGCCCAGACTAAGTGACCGAACAAGAACATCCAAGCCCATACCGACAGGTTATTGGTCCCAAATGGGTTGTAACCGTTGATGAGCTGAGAAGAGTTCAACCACAGGTAGTCGCGGAACCAACCCATCAGGTAAGTGGAGTTTTCGTTGAACTGAGCAACGTTGCCTTGCCAAATACCGAGGTGTTTCCAGTGCCAGTAGAACGTGAGCCAACCAACCGTGTTTAATGCCCAGAACAGAGACAGGTAGAAGGAATCCCAAGCAGAGATATCGCAGGTACCGCCACGACCGGGGCCGTCGCAAGGGAAGGCATAGCCGAAGTCTTTTTTGTCTGGCATCAGTTTGGAGCCACGAGCATCCAACGCACCTTTGACCAAAATCAAAGTGGTGGTGTGCAGGCCGAGGGCGATCGCATGGTGAACCAAGAAGTCGCCAGGTCCAATGGTTAAGAACAAAGAGTTCTTGCCAGAGTTGATTGCATCCAACCAGCCAGGTAACCAAACGTTGCCATAGTTGGGGAATGCGGTGTAAGCCACGCTATCGGGGTTCGACAGTAGTGTATCGAAGCCGTAGAGCAACTTACCGTGAGCAGCTTGAATCCACTGAGCAAATACCGGCTCAATCAGGATTTGCTTCTCAGGAGTACCAAACGCGACAACTACGTCGTTGTGAACATAGAGGCCCAGCGTATGGAAGCCCAAGAACAAAGAAACCCAGCTCAGGTGAGAGATGATAGCTTCTTTATGCTCTAGAACCCGTGCCAGAACGTTGTTCTTGTTGGCAGCAGGATCATAGTCACGCACTAAGAAAATAGCGCCGTGAGCAAATGCACCAACCATCAAGAAGATCGCAATGTACTGGTGATGGGTATAAAGCGCTGCTTGAGTGGTGTAGTCCTTCGCAATAAATGCGTAGGAAGGCATGGAATACATGTGCTGCGCAACCAGAGAGGTGACAACGCCTAGGCAAGCTAGGTGCCAACCCAACTGGAAGTGAAGCGAGTTGTTGTAGGTGTCGTAGATGCCCTTGTGGCCATCACCCAGACGACCCCCAGGTGGTCTGTGAGCTTCTAGGATTTCTTTCATGCTGTGGCCGATACCGAACTGGGTTCGATACATGTGACCCGCAATGATAAAGAGCACTGCGATCGCCAAATGGTGATGCGCAATATCCGTCAGCCACATGGCTTCAGTTTGAGGATGGAATCCGCCCAAGAAGGTCAAGATTGCAGTACCTGCACCCTGAGACGTGCCAAACACATGACCCGCCGTATCAGGATTTTGAGCATAAACAGACCAGTTCCCAGTGAAGAACGGTGTTAAGCCAGCTGGGTGCGGAGGTGTGGACAGGAAATTATCCCAACCTACATGCTGACCGCGAGCTTCAGGAATCGCAACGTGAATCAAGTGACCTGCCCAAGCCAAGGAGCTAACCCCAAACAAACCAGCCAAGTGGTGGTTCATGCGAGATTCAGCATTCTTAAACCAGGACAAGCTAGGACGGAACTTAGGCTGAAGGTGTAACCAGCCTGCAAACAAGAAGAAAGAAGCCAGGATGAGTAGGAAAATTGCACCCTGATACAGTTCGGCATTGGTCCGCATACCAATGGTGTACCACCAGTGGTAAACACCAGAGTAGGTAATGTTTACAGGACCATGAGCACCGCCTTGGGTAAAGGCATCAACAGCTGCCTTACCGAACTGAGGATCCCAAATCGCATGAGCGATAGGACGAACATTGAGGGGATCTTTGATCCACTGCTCAAAGTTGCCTTGCCACGCCACATGGAAGAGGTTTCCAGACGTCCAAAGAAAGATGATGGCGAGATGACCAAAGTGAGAGGAGAAAATCTTTTGGTAAAGATTTTCTTCCGTCATCCCGTCATGGCTCTCGAAATCGTGAGCCGTAGCAATCCCATACCAAAGCCGACGGGTTGTCGGGTCTTGAGCGAGATCTTGGTTAAATTTAGGAAACTTAGTTGCCATTTTGATAAGTCCTCCTCGCCCTTACCCTACTGAAAGTATATGAGCATGGAAGAAGGCCCAAGTGGTTGCAATACCGCCGAGCAGGTAATGGGCAACACCAACCGCGCGACCTTGAATAATGCTCAAAGCACGAGGCTGAATTGCAGGAGCAAGTTTTAACTTGCTATGTGCCCACACAATAGACTCAATCAGCTCTTGCCAGTAGCCACGGCCACTGAACAGGAACATGAGGCTAAATGCCCAAACAAAGTGCGCACCCAAGAACATCAATCCATAGGCAGACAATGCAGAACCGTAGGAGTTGATAACCTGAGAAGCTTGCGCCCAGAGGAAGTCTCTCAACCAACCGTTAATGGTGATTGCACTTTGGGCAAAGTTACCGCCAGCAATATGCGAAACTGAACCATCTGCACCTACCGTACCCCACACATCAGACTGCATCTTCCAACTAAAGTGGAAAATTACAATCGAGATAGAGTTATACATCCAGAACAGACCCAAGAAGACGTGATCCCATCCAGATACTTGGCAAGTACCGCCACGACCGGGACCATCGCAAGGGAAGCGGAATCCTAAGTTCGCCTTGTCTGGAATCAGACGAGAGCTACGAGAGAAAAGCACGCCCTTCAGCAAAATGAGTACTGTTACGTGAATCGTGAAGGCATGGATATGGTGAACCATGAAGTCCGCCGTACCCAGTGCAATCGGCATCATGGCTACTTTATTACCAACTGCTACGATGTCGCCGCCAAATGCATGGCTAACGGTCGCAAGTGCGTTGGGAGCTGTGTTGCCAGGAGCCAAAGTGTGAATGTTTTGAACCCACTGCGCAAAGATAGGCTGCAGTTGAATGCCGGTATCCGAGAACATGTCTTGGGGACGTCCAAACGCACGCATGGTGTCGTTGTGAACGTACAGACCAAAGCTGTGGAAGCCCAAGAAAATACACACCCAATTCAGGTGAGAAATGATGGCATCGCGATGACGCAGAACACGATCCAACAAGTTGTTTTGATGAACCGCAGGATCATAGTCGCGAACCATGAAGATGGCCGCGTGGGCTGCAGCACCAACGATCAAGAAACCGCCAATCCACATGTGGTGGGTGAACAAACCGATTTGAGTCGGATAGTCCGTAGCCAAATAAGGATATGGGGGCATCGCGTACATGTGCTGAGCCACCAGGATGGACAGAGAACCCATCCAAGCTAAGTTCCACGACAATTGGCAGTGCCAAGAGTTCGTGAAGATTTCGTACATTCCCTTGTGGCCTTCGCCAGTGAAGGGCCCTTTATGTGCTTCAAGCACTTCCTTAAAGCTGTGGCCAATGCCCCAGTTGGTGCGATAGAAGTGCCCCGCAATGATTAACAGAACTGCCAACGCCAAGTGGTGGTGAGCAGTATCAGACAACCAAAGACCGCCTGTGACTGGGTTTAAACCGCCATTGAAGGTCAAGAAGTCTGCGTACGCACCCCAGTTCAGCGTAAAGAATGGTGTTAACCCTTGCGCAAAGCTAGGATAAAGCTCTGTCATGAGGTCCTTATTCAGGATGAACTCATGGGGCAGAGGAATATCCTGCGGCGCAACGCCAGAATCCAAGAGTTTGTTAATGGGTAAAGAAACATGAATCTGGTGACCGGCCCAACCGAGAGAGCCACAGCCTAGCAAGCCTGCCAGGTGGTGATTCATCATCGATTCCACATTCTGGAACCACTCCAGCTTAGGAGCGCTGACGTGATAGTGGAACCAGCCAGCAAATAACATCAAACCAGCCATTACTAGACCGCCAATGGCCGTGCAATAAAGCTGATAAGAGTTTGTGATGCCGGAAGCACGCCACATTTGGAAAAGACCAGATGTGATTTGGATGCCGTGGAAACCGCCACCCACATCTCCATTTAAAATGCCTTGACCCACAATAGGCCAGACTACTTGAGCACTAGGCTTAATGCCGGTGGGATTACCCATCCAGGCTTCATAGTTTGAAAAACGAGCACCATGAAAATACATCCCGCTCAGCCAGATGAACACAACGGCCAGATGGCCAAAGTGTGCGCTGAAAATTTTGCGCGAGATGTCTTCTAAATCGCTGGTATGTGTATCGAAGTCATGAGCAAGAGCATGCAGGTTCCAAATCCACGTGGTGGTTTGGGGACCCTTAGCTAGAGTGCGATCAAAGTGACCCGGCTGTCCCCACTTTTCAAATGAGGTAGGAACTGGATTTTTATCAACAACCACTCTAACCTTTGACTCTCGCTCCTTTGGGCTAATCGTCATTGAGACTCTCCTCTCTTTGAACAAGCAAGGAACGAGGTTCCGTCTTTCTAAAGCTGATGAATGTTGCGGAATATCTGGTAGTTAACGCCATAAACCAAGAAAAGCTGCACAAAGAACTTTACAACAGGTTTAATGTATGCATGGCTTGCAATCACTGATGTATACAGCTAGCTCAGCCAGGCTTCTACTTGAAGATCTCCGACAGCTCATCAAAGGGCTGATTTCTCAACACTTATCAGCTTTGAAAGAGTTCTCACTAGTGAATTATAGGTGCCTCACTTACCTTTTTAAGGCAATTAACAATAATTAAGGTGTCCTAAGCTGCCTCTGCATTGCGCCATTAGAATCTACGCTTATTTATTTTTGTTTAAGAAATATTTCAAAATTTAACACTTCTTCATTGTGCATGCTTGACATCTCGGTAAATGTCTGAATATCGGATGTTCGGAGAGTGGCCAGGGCTTGCTAAATAGGGTATTTAAGCCTGCAGATGGGACTTTTTGTCCTGTGAGCTTGAGTCCTCTGTCGCTGGAAAAATATTAAAATTTGTATTCTTATTAGGATCTCGGCGCCTAGGATAAAGATTCTTCATGTGTAGGATTGCAATTTATTATTTTTCATCTAAGTGTAGATTTTGACTTTCCTAAAGGCAGTGCAAGTGTATGGAGACTTTCCGGTATAGTGCCGATAGGGTTGTGCTCTATAGATGAGCGCTCTGTGAAGTAAGAAGGATTGAGTCAGGGTATAGCCTCAGCCGTTACAGCACGCCCTTATTGCTGAACAAGAACTATGTAGGGTTACGGCGATATCCATAACATCATCCTTGAAGACGTGCAGGAGTCATTCAGCGTGTTTGGTAGACGTTTGCAAGAAATAGTCAAGCACTTTGCGGTATCAGCCATCTCTCTGTCTCTGGTTTTGGCATTGGTGGGCTGTTCGCAAGCGCCCAAGGCTGAACAGCCTAAAGACAATCAATCTGTAGCTTTTGATCGCGGCGTTTTGATTGAAGAGGTTTCTCCGCCAGTTGCAATTCAGAAGTTGCGCCCTTTAATGGATCGCTACCATCCTCAGGTGAAGATTGTAGGCCCCAAGCCCAACTCAACCTTGACTGAATCGTCAGTGACCATCCGATTTCAGGTTGAAGATTTCCCATTATTTAAGGATGAGGCTTTAGGTTTAGGGCCGCATTTGCATGTTTTCTTGGATGATCGTCCCTATCAAGCGGTCTACGATGCTCAGCAGTCGCTGACCTTTAAAGACTTAACCCCAGGTACCCATACCATCCGTGCCTTTGCCAGTCGACCTTGGCACGAAAGCTTTAAGACAGAAGGTGCTTTTGACCAACTGACCTTCAATATATTTGCGCCAACGCAAAGTCAGCTTCCCGATCCAAGCCAGCCGCTATTAACCTATAGTCGCCCACAGGGCGAATATGGGGCGGAACCGATCATGTTGGACTATTATCTAACCCCGCCCACGTCGGCCAAAGCCACCTTGCCGCAATCTGGCGCTGCGCCTTGGAAGGTTCGCGTTAGTGTGAATGGAGACAGCTTTACGACAGATCAAACGCCACCGTTGTATTTGAGCGGATTTAAGGCTGGTTCGAACTGGGTCAAGCTGGAACTCCTAGATGCCAAGGGTAAGCTGGTTCCCAACGCATTTAATGAAAGCCTGCGTCTGGTTTCGTTGCAGAAGAACGGAAAAGATACGTTATCGCGGCTGGTTCGTGGTGACATTTCAGCCCAGGACGCCGAGCAAATTGTTGATTTAGAGGTGAGCAAGAAACGGGCTGCCCAACGGCAGGAAGCTGCTGCTAAGGCAGCGGAACCTCCTGCGGTGCAAAAGCCCGCCGCACCTAAGGTTTTAGACAAAGCGCCTGCGGAATCTATTCCAGTGCTACCTGCTCCGGTGCAGATGCCTGTGGCTTCACCTGCTGTTAAGCCAGTACCGGACAAGATGTTTTCATCTGATAAGGCAGGCAAAGACATTAAACGCATGCCTGAAGTGGTGCCGACAAGTGAGCCTGCTAAAACAATTGTGAAACCGGACGTTTTGACCAGTGAGCTTAAGCCGTCAGCATCTAAGCCGTCAGCACTTAAGCCGTCTGTGCCGCTGCCTCCTGCACCGTCGCCTTCTGCTTCGCTGCTGACCACTCCTGAAGTTAAGTCTGTTCCTAGCACAGAGCCTAAACTTCCTATAGACAAAGATTCAGCCTTGAAAAGTAGTCCATCTTCACCTTCGCAGTCGGCTTTCTGGAGTCAGTTAAATCCCAGTCGGCTTCTAGAAAAAAACGCTGCTTCTACTAAGTCTGATAAGTCTGAGGTACGTCAGTCTGAGGTTGGCGATCGCCCCATTCCTACAGCGACTCCCGCAATCCCTGTATCTGCGCAACCCGCTGCTACACCGTCGGCTAGCCCCTCTGCGGTACCTGCCAGCGAGTCCTCGCCTTCTCCAGTACCCGTGGCCTCACCAACTTTGGTGCCGAGTGGTTCAGTAACTGCATCTGTTAAGTCTGTGAAGCGGTCTCAACCCGATTGGCGAAAGTTTCTGAATCTCCAGCAGAATACGATAGATCGCGGTCAGGTGACTCAGTCCAACGAAAAGTCAGCCGATGCGGATGAGTCTTTAAACCCCTCTAGCAGTACAAATCAGGCAAAGCTAGATACGAAAACGCAATCCCTGCCCCTGCGTTGAACCTCGAAAAACTAGCCTCTTAATCATCCCTTTTTTGTCTACGGTGTTGTTTTTGTCTTAATGGGACGGAGCAACACCGTAGCTTTTTTTATGCTTAGTCTTCGGAGGCAATTTCAACGAGTTTGAAGCGAGCTGTTGTTCCTGACTTGATGGCAATCTGAGACTTTGGCACCTTGAACGTTTGAGACAACAGTTGAATCAATTCAGCATTGGCTTTGCCATCCACAGGTGGTGACTTTAAGTGGGCCGTGAGGCTACCGTCACTTTCAATGACTAGCTGTTGTGTTTTGGCATTGGGCTTAACTTTGACTTGTTTCTTCATGGGCAGCGCGCCACAATTGTGCGATGACGTGGGTCGCTGGCCACTGTGGTTGGTGTCTCGAACCCTGCATCAACTAGAGCCGCTTCTAGATCAAAGGTATAGTAGTCGTCGCTCCAAGGCTCCGTACTCTTCATCAGGGTAAAGAGCACAGGAGGTAGGTTCTGGATGACGGGAGACTTAGGATTATTATCTACAATTGCGATGCATCCCTTGGAGCGGAGCAAGCGCCTTGCTTCTCGGAAAATAGCGCAGCTTGCTTGATGGGGCAGCTCATGGGTTAAAAACTGCAAGGTGACTAAATCGAAGGATTGATCGGCGAAGGGAGCTTGCTCACCTAAGCCATGTACCCACTGCTGAATCTCATGGTCGATATCTCTGTTTTGAGCGACCGCTAGCATGTGAGGCGATAAATCAAGACCGATGGTATTGACAGACCCCCCTTGTTTTTGAGCGTAGTACCGATGCAGCGCACGGGTAGAGATACCGACAGAGCAGCCAATATCCAAAATATCTTGCACTTGAGAGGGGCCGTATTGTCCAAGGACAGTGTGGAAGCTGGATCGCAGTCGATCATGTGCGACTTCGGCACTCAACGTTTCCTGGGGCCATACCCGTAGCGCCATAGCATAGGTGGCTGGTTCTGCTTCGTAGGCTGCTAGCCAGCACAAATTTCCTTCGGCATAGGCGTGGAAAGGGACTTGATAATAGTCGGGGTAAGCGACGCCAGTTTGGGTGATGGTAGATAATTGTTGCTCTAGATTGCGGCTTTGCAGTTCCTGAACTGTTTGGCGCCAAGGTACACCATTTCGTTCTGCTGTTTTGATCAGGACACGACGCGCCTGTTGCTTCATTAAGGCGTAAATCGGTTTTGTTTTAATGAGGACGTTGACTGCTTGAGACAGTAAGTCGTCTCCAGCCCAGTCGGGCTTTAGTTTGACCGTCATGTGAACTTAAAGGTGACTCAATAGTGCATCTAAGGCTCAATTGTAGAGTGTTCCGTAACCTGCATTTCTGCTGTTAAACAAGTCGTTGATCTTAAATGAACATAAATGGCTTGTCCTTGAGTGGGGCAAAGGCATGGGCATCGAACTGATATAAACTTGCAGGCCGCCCTGCACCTCGCGTAACCTTCTGGCCAGTATCCAGCAAGAAGCCGAGTTTTAATAAACGCGATCGAAAGTTAGAGTAGTCTGAGAAGTTTTCTCCCAAAACGGTACAGTACAGTTGGTAAAGGTCGTTGAGGGTAAAGGTCTTAGGCAATACGTCGAATGCGATGGGACTGTACTCTAGCTTGTTGCAAAGCCTTTGTCGCCCGTAGGTCAATATATCGGCGTGGTTAAAAGCAAGGGGAGGTAGCTCTTCGACGGGATGCCACGCAAGGGGATAGATTGCCTGAGTTGTAATGGTTGCCGCTTCGTAGCGCACAAGGGCAAAATAACTGACCGAAAGGTACCGATTTGGAGTGGATTGCAGTAAGGAATGGGCTTCGCTAAAGGTATAAAGCTGCTCTAGGTACAAGTGATCAACCTGTAGCTTTTCCGCTAAGTTGCGATATGCGGCTTCTTCTAAGGATTCGCGTTGGCGCACTAATGTGCCAGGCAAGGCCCAGGTTTCTGCGTAAGGGTCTTGCTGTCGTTGGGTGAGCAGGACTAGAAGCCGATTTTCGGCAGTATCGACTGAGAAAATGACGTTATCGACGCCAACCTTAAACTCCGCATGCGGTTCTGATATGGAAGGGGAGTAGGTCACGCGGAACTGCCTCCCACTTGGGAATAGAGGTGATGGGTTTGAATATAGTCTGCGATCGCCGGAATGAGCTCGTCTGTCGTTTTTGCCTGCCGATGGGCTGTAGAGGAAACATCGGGGCCACTGAAATCCGCAACCTTAAAGCAACTCCCTAACTTTTGTAGGGAAGCAAGCGCTACATCAGTGAGAGGAGCGCCGGGACGGGGGACAACCAAAAGATGAATCAAGGTCAACAACTCGCGTACACAGTACCAACTTGGCAACGAAGTTAAAACATCCGAGCCGACCACTAGGGTCAGTTCAGCCTGAGGCCATTGCTGCTGCGCAATGCGTACCGACTGAATGGTGCGGGCATCACCCAGATGAGGATAAAGCTGGAGGTTTGGGTATTGAGCGTGCAACGCTTGAACCAGCAACTCCAGCATTGCTTGGCGATGAACTAAGGGGGTCTGTTGCGACTTGAATGGATTATCAGCAGCCCAAACCGCGACCTCATCAAAGCGAACAGCTAGGTGTTCCAAAATCGCCTGATGTCCTATCGTAGGCGGATCGGCACTAGTCCCAAAGAGCGCAATACGAACCATAGTTCCTCAGTTCCTCTTCACCCAAAATTCCAACACTTTAGCCCTTCCAATACCTCAGCACAGAACTGCATATTTGGAACATTATCGGCTTCGCGCAGCGTCATAGAGGCTCGGTCCCTAGGGAAAACGACGCGGCGTGAATTTGCATCGTAGATGATAAGATGTCCGAAGTTTGACGCTTGACCAATTCTCGGCCTGCTTCTTTCAGCCCAACTACAACTAATAGAGTGCATTCATGGTCTCATTTGGAACAGTCGGTGTACAGCGGCGAGCCTTCATGCTAAAGGCGGCCAGCGGTGTTTCTTCTCTGGTGCTGGTGCTACTTACCTCAGCAATGGCGCACGCGCAAAAAGCAGGCGATTTTTCTGGGATAGGTCAGCCCACTAACCCCAACAATAATGTGCAACTGCTGAGTCCTACAGGGGGGCAAAGCGGCCTTTTTAGCATTGAGGCAGCCAAGCGAATGATGACTGAGGCAGAAGGTGCAGTTGCAGCGCAAAACTATGATCTGGCGTCCAAAAAGTTACAAGATGCACGTCAGGTTTCTAATCAGCTTTCTAACTTCTATCAAGCGCTTGCAGGTTCTTTTTTAGGCGTTGATAATCGCGCTTCGGATAGCCTTCGGCGCAAGGCCTTGGATACGGCCCAAATTCGCGATCAATCTACTTACCAGCTTGCCTTGGTATACCGAGCACAAAGTAAAACAGAGCTTGCCATTCCCCTATTGATTGAAATCA
>DATNQK010000300.1:0-4952 GCA_036704065.1 Stenomitos sp. | reverse complement strand
TGGGGCAACCGTCGATTTTGAAGCAGGCTTAGTTCCACGTGCGCCGCGCTTAGTCAGCAACTTAGGCGCAGAATGGTTGTATCGCTTATCGATGGAACCGAAGCGGTTGTGGAAACGCTATCTCATTAATGATTTACCGTTTATTTGGTTGTTGTTTAAGCAAAAGGTATGGGGTTAGTAAACCCTACCACACACGCTGCTTTGGTTCTCTCAAATTTAGCTTGGTGCGCTACAAAACATTCGCGTGGTCAACGTTTGCAATTTGAACACTAAGTTTCGTTGACTACTGTATCTCGTATGCACCCAAGTCAGCAGCAGAGCCTCGGGGGCGAGGATTTTTCAGCAAATCTACTTTAGGGCTTACGGTTGTACCCTTATTGATTGCTGGACTTGAGGGTTGCAGGCGGAAATTAGCGGTACTGGGTGTGGTAGTGGCATTAATAAACTCTGGATCCGCTACGATATCGCTTTCCGTTTGATTCGGGTTTCCTGTACCACCAAAATAGAGGTTGTTCGCAAAGCGAATGTTGCTGGTTTGATAGCTTGCTTCGGTTGAGGGACGGTCAGGCCTAGAAAAGACGATATTGCTATAAAAGGACACGTGACTTGCTGTAATAGCTCTCAGATCGCAACAGAATCCTTTTGTCCTGGCATTTTGGTAAACGGTGTTATAGCGAACTAAAACGTTGTCAGAGGAATAAATATGAATGCCACGCCCACCGTTATCGTAGGATAAGTTATTCTCAACCAGAACCTGACCGCCATAGGGGCGAGAACATACTTTGTCTATAAAAGATTGTGAGTTGCGGTTATCATCCACAATAATGCCGTTGCCATCTGAAATCGTACGTTTGCTCGGATCGCTATCTGAAAAATAAAAGGGTATTTTGTTTTCGTTTTTGTAGGTAATATTACGGCGAATAAAGATTTTCGTGTTTGTTGCAGTATCAATATCACAGCTTTGATAGATAGAAATTCCGCTGTTACCAAAGGGTGAATAAAAAGAATTGCGAGCAGCGGTATTATCTTCAATACGTAAATAGTCTGAGTGATTAGAGTAAATACCACCGCCCGGACAATCTACCGCTGTATTCTTACGAATGATGATATGGTGTGGCCGCTGCGAGGGCAAGTCATATCTGCTTGCAACACTAATGCAGTTTGCAACAGTTCTGAGATTGTTAAGGTTGTTTTGTTCTCGACGTGCTTCTGCAAGGGTAATTGTTTTGGCATTGCCTTGCACTGTAAAGCCTTCGACTAAAATATATGAGGCACCATTGATGCTAATACCGCTCCAATTGTAATTGAGCTGTAGCTTAGGCTTGTGTCCTGGATAAGCACGGTATCGAATCCAATTTCCTGGTAGGCCAGAGTTGTTTACCATCAGAATATTGGTGTTGTCTGCGCTTGTATAGATGCCGTTCATGACCAATACAGTGTCGCCAGGAGCGGTTAAGTCTGCGGCACGTTGCAAGGTTCTAAAAGCTTGCGAAACGCTTAAGCCTGAATTGCTATCATTTCCCAGCCCCGATACATAATAGATTTTACCAGTGGCTTTAGGCTGAAGTTTGCCAAAGTCTGATGCTACGCTTGGGTGCGGCAAAAGGCTTGTTGCAACGATCAAGTGAGCTAGTGTTGCTGTAAAAAGACTGCTCAGTTGTTGTTTCATTGACTTAGCCTTATGACGAGAATGACAAAGGTCAATAATAAGGCTTGTTTATAATGAATAATGTTACAATGATTTGCAAGAAATTAAGATTTTTTGATAGTTTTTATCAAAAAATTAATTTAATATAGAAGTAAACTGAGGCGCAAGATAGTTTTGAAAATAATATTTTATGGAACAATGGTGAGTATTATTGTTCTATAAAAATTTAAAATGAAAAGATAATTTGTTGAGTAAATGTAGGGATTTTTGAATTATAAGTGTATTGTTTTATGGTTGGTGATTAAATGAAGTTTCTATGTCCCAGAATGTTGCCGCTCGATTCTGGGAGAGCTATACTTTAAATATTATTTGTTTTGTATTCAGTGCTTTGAACTTAAGCCCAGAGTTGGGATTTTGTGGAATTTGTAAATATGTGTTTGTATCAAATTTTGAACACATAAATGCTTTTCTGTTTGGTTGTAAAGCTTGGTGCCATAAAAGCAGCCTAAGAGTATCTGCTTGAAATTTATGCGCTATGCCTTTAATAGATGGGCAAGGTCGTAGATTTAGCAGATACTCTACTGTGCTGCTAGAGTGCTTTGCATTTAATGCAATATAGGCGTTTCTGTTAGGGCGTTATGTGTTGTTGTAGAAGAGATTGGGGTCCAGTGATCTTGCCGTAAAGAGCGATAGGCGGCTTCGATGGCTTCTACCGAGGCGATCGCATCCTCTACCGTAATCAGCAACGGTTCTTGTTTGAGGATGGCCTTGGAAAAATTCTCGATTTGGCTGCGGAACGACTGAACCTTGTTGTAACCTTGACCGAATATAACCCAATCTTGACTGGTGCTCTGACGATATTTAGATTCTTTCCAGCCAACTGAGATGGTGCCGTTCGAGCCATAGATGCGCAGATAATAATCCAGTTCTTTGTTGATGCTCCACGATAAATCTACATTGCCCATGGCTCCGCTAATGCTATGGGCAAAGATCCGCACGGTGTCTTCAACCGCGAGTCCCTGTACCCGTTTGCCTTCGACGGCTTGAATATCGACCAATGGCCCTAAAAAGTACCGCATGATATCGACTGAGTGGGTGCCATTATCGATTAACACACCACCGCCGCTGATGTTAGGGTCCGAGTTCCAGCGGTTCGACATATCTACGCGTGCGGTAAAGGCATTTTCTAGCAACACGACTTCGCCCAAAATGCCTGAAGCGACAATGCTCTTGGCCCGGATCATATCCTCGGCATAGCGGAACTTGGAGGCCATGGTCAGCAATACCCCAGCAGCTTGGGCAGCGTTCTTCATGGCGATCGCATCTTTAACCTGAATGCTAAAGGGCTTTTCGCACAGTACATGCTTCCCTTGCTGCACTAAGTCGATGCAGATTTCAGGATGGGTGGAAGGGGGCGTACATACGACGACTGCATCTAAATCTGTTTCAGCCCTCATCTCTGAATAGGACGTAAACGCATTGCACTTTGCGGCTTCAGCCATAGCGGTTGCTGCATCCAGGCGCACATCAGCAATAGCTACCAAGGTTGCAACGTCTGTTTGACTAAAGGCCTGGGCATACGCTTGTGCAATACTGCCCGCACCCACTAACCCAAATCGAATCGCTTTTTCCGACATCCCTACATCTCCCTCTCAAATATCAAAAAACAATTGCAGTCGAGATAGTGCTAGAGCCGTCTTGGATCAAGGCTTTAATCGATGAGGTAGGTCTAACCTTTCCCTTTTCGAACCCCGGCTTTGTAACCTCAATCCAGACGTCGATGATCACGGAACCCACAATTCGCAGCCGCCCATTAAATCGAGAGTTGGGCGATCGCCGTGTGCAGCGCATTGGCAATATAGTCGATATGTGCATCGGTATAGGCTTCGTTCCACGGCAATACCAGCACCCGCTCTAGGCCAGTAAAGGTGCCAGGAAACTTAGAGGGCGTATAATCCACCGCCTCGGGACGCGCTAAGTTGAACGGGAATCGGGAATTGCCGAAGGTGCGCTGATCTTGAATCACCTCGCACTGAAACGCAGGTTTTTGGATATAGCGCGGTGCTGAGAAAATGCCGTAGTGCTCTTTCAAGTGCTTCGCTAAGCCTACTGCACCCTCTTTAATTTTGTTGCCATCAACGCTGAGGCAGTATTTCCAGTACACATGAGTACTGCGTGGATCGTGCCAGGGGGTTTCAATGCCAACCAATCCCTGCAACTTACTGGTGAGAGTTTGGGCTGTAGCTTGACGTTTGGCTACAATCTCCTTCAGTTTGCGCAGTTGTGCCAATGCAACGGCCCCTTGAAGCTCGCACATGCGGTAATTGGGGGCAATAAAGTAATGATCGGGTTTGGGGTCGCCATACCCAAACGCTTTATTGATGAATAAAAACATGCGACGTGCCAGGACATCGTCGTTGGTTGTCACCAGGCCACCCTCGCCCGTGGTGATGTGTTTGCCTTGCTGCAAACTAAAGCAGCCTATCGTACCAATGTTGCCTACCGCTTTGCCGTTGTGCGTGGCCAGAAACGCCTGCGCACTATCTTCAATCACAGGAATGCCGCGTGACTCGGCAAGCGCCATGATATCTGTCATGTTGCAAGGGTTGCCGAACAGGTGGGTGACAATGATGGCCTTGGTGCGCTCACTCAGGCATTTCTCAATGGATTCTGCTGTTACGTTCCAGGTGCGTGGGTCAACGTCAGCAAATACGGGAATGGCTGTTTGATACAGGATAGGGGTTAGGGCACCCATATCGGTAATCGAGGTGGTGATAATTTCGTCGCCTGGTTCTGGATCGATTGCGGCGATCGCAGTATGGACTGCGGCGGATCCAGACGCACAACCATAGGCATACTTCACACCTAATAGTGCAGCAAAATCCTGTTCTAACTGTTTAACAAAAGTACCCTTCGTGCTGGTCAGCGTTCCACTGTGAATTGCCTCTGACAGCAGTTGTAATTCTTCTTCGCCTAAGGTACGGCCAGATGCATCTTGGTCGGAAGGAAGTGTTAATCTCTGGTCTTGCGACAGCATTAAATGAGTCCTCTTCAAAAAATTGCTAAAACACTCTAAAAAAGAATCGGATATCTAGATCTCAGGACGCAGGAAACACAAATTAAAACTTAATTTATCATTGTTTTGGGGTTGGAATTTGTCTTGATGTAGTGCTTAACAAAATTAAAATCTATTGCTTTTGTTTCCGATAAATTGCACTGGCTAAATAAAAGATTTCTTCAAAGTAACTTTTGCTCTGCACAGACAATACACCCAAGCTAAAAAATTGAATTGAAAGCATTAAAG
>DATNQK010000299.1:0-9727 GCA_036704065.1 Stenomitos sp. | reverse complement strand
CTTAGACAAATGTCGTATTGCTCTGTTTTCTTCAGATTGGGCTGCACAAAGTGCAATACGCAATTATCGAGTTAAGCCCGAAAAAGTTAAAGTTGTGTCCTATGGCGTCAATATAAAGTGCGATCGCACCTTAGCGGATATTCGAGAGATTGCCCGACTGAAAGCTTTAGACCACTGTAAGCTTCTATTTTTAGGTGTTAATTGGCAGCGAAAGGGTGCAGAGATCGCGATTAAAGTTGCTGAGGCTTTGAACCAATCAGGTTTGAAGACGCAGTTGACGATTGTGGGATGCAATGTCCCCCCTCACTACATCGTTCCTCCTTATGTCAAAACCTTAGGGTTTGTCAGCAAAGCCACCCAGGAAGGTCGGCAGCAGTTGGAGGAATGCTTCTTGGAGTCTCACTTTTTAATTTTGCCTTCCAGAGCAGATTGCACACCAATGGTGTTAGGCGAGGCCAATTCCTTTGGACTGCCTTGCTTAACGACTAAGGTTGGTGGCATCCCCACCCTCGTCAAGGATGACGAGAATGGCAAACTTTTCGATTTAGAGGCATCTGCCACGGACTACAGCAAATATGTTCTAGACGTCTTGAGCGATCCGGTTCGCTATCGTCACTTATGCGAATCTTCGTTTGCTGCCTATCAGGAGCGATTGAACTGGCCTGTTGCAGTTCGTAGAGCTAGCCAGCTTTTGAGAGCAGCGGCTTAGTACGTTTTTTAGAGTATTGCAGGCTGAAGCACTAAAGATGAGTCAAGTTTCTAAGATTGCTCGCAACAGCTTATGGGTTACAGCAAGTTATGCACTTTCACGGGGCATTCAAGTGTTAGCCCAGGCAATTTTGGCTCGGTTTCTGCTTCCCCAAGATTTTGGTGTTTGGGCGATGGTGCTCATTGTCACGGGGCTAACGAATCAGTTCCGAGAAGCGGCGATCGCACAGGTTCTTGTACAACAAGGCTTTGAAGACAAAGCTCAGGCAAACGGTGTCTACAGCCTAGGCATTAATATCTCCCTAGTCATGTTCGGCTTACAGATTCTAGCGGGATATGTTCTTTCTATCTTTTTCAACGTTGCGCTAGTTTTTCCCTTAACAGCCGCTGTTGCCTTGGTTTTTCTGATTAATGCAGGCGCTGGATGCCATAGTGCCTTCCTAACGCGGGAAATGAAGTTTCGAGAGTTAGCTATTTCTGAAGCTGCTGCTGGTCTGGCACGTTTAGGTGCAATTTTAGGTACAGCCACTTTGGGCGTTGGCATCTGGGCCTTCGCGATTGGTGAGTTGGCGGCAGCAGCGATAGATTCCATCTTGAAACGAAATTTTAGTGGATATCAGTTTCAATATCGGTTTCGGATAGAACCAAGGTCAATTGCTTTTTCAAAGCGGTATATCCAAGGCCTTTTGGGTATTAACCTAGCAGTTTATGCCAATACTACTGGAGATAATCTTGTTATTGGAAAATTAATGGGCAGTGAATCTCTAGGTTTGTATAACCTGGCTTATCAACTGGCAATGCTGCCCGTCTTTATTTTGTCGCAGATTAATCGTGTTAATTTTTCTGTTCTCTCACAACAAGATAGTAAGCAACAGCAGCATTATCTCAGTCAATTGATTGAACTTTATGCTTTGGTTGCTGCACCAGTTTATGCTGTAGCTTTTTTAATGGCTCCAGCATTAATCTCAATTCTCTATGGTCAACGATGGATAGCAGCAGTTCCTATGTTTAAACTTCTACTTTTATTTGGATATGCAAGAGGGTTTATGGCGCTTCTAGGAACTGTACTCAATTCACTGGGCTATCCAGGCACCAATGCAATAATAAATTGGATTTTTGTACCGTTATCTATTCCTTCCTATTTCCTGGGTGCTAAGATTGCAACTTTGTATTTCCCAAATTATCCATTTGCTGGAGCCATAGGCGTTGCGATCGCAGTAGTAACGATTCTAGGAATCGGTGCATCTGCTGTTTTTTTATGGGCCACTAGCCAGAAGACAGATTGGCCCAGTTATACCCTCATAAAGCCTGCTGTTTTACCAACAGTATCCACAGCTTTAGCACTTGCAATTGTGTCAAATCTGGCTAGCCTAGCTACCTACTTACAATCTTTGCTTGCGATCATACTTTATATCATCGCATTATGGGTCTTTTCCTCGGGTTATGTGCCCAGAAGAATTTTATCTTTAGCACGACGCTCTCTATAAAATTTTGCAGATTGTATTAACTAATAATTTGAATGACAGCTTGAAGAACGTCTTTCTAAGATCACCTTTAAAAGTGTATATAAATTAATTTATAATTGGATTTAATGACTGTCATTATTAGTAATTGAAACGATTTATTTTATTACTTATTGACTAAAAACTTTGATTCAATGCATGGGATATACACATCTTTAAGGATGAATAGAAATGAAAAATGTTCAGCATTTCTTGTTAACAAGATTCAATGTAAGAGTGAACTATAGTGTAGAACGGATAGGTATTAATCCAGATTGGCTATTTCATCGCTTTAAGCTATTTGAGCAATATTGTTATCCTTCTGTTTTAGCGCAAACCAACTCAGACTTTAAGTGGCTCGTTTATTTTGATGCCGATACACCCCAGAGCTTTAAAGAAAAAATTTCAAACTATGCTAAATGGGAAAACTTTTTGCCAATTTATTTGGATACTGAATTTTCTGATCAAATCAATCAAAAAATAATTGCTGACTTAGTTTCTCAAGAAACCGATTATGTGATTACAACGCGAATGGATAATGATGATGCAATAAGTAAAGACTTTATTGCTATGATTCAAGCAAATATTCAAGAGAATGACTATGAGTTTATAAGTTTTGAAAATGGTTATGTGCTCAATGGAGAAAGACTTTATGCCTTTAAATATTTAAATAATCCTTTCATGAGTTTAGTAGAGAGAGTTAACTCCAGCTCAAATACTCAAGTTCAAACCATTTTATGTGGTGAGCACAGTCAAATATCGAAGCAAGCTGCGATTCGTTCTATAAGAATGTCTCCAGTTTGGCTTCAGGTTGTCCACGGCAGAAATGTCTCCAATCGAACGCGTGGTATAAGGCAACCCATTCATCAGCTTTTAGACAATCGTTTTGTGATTGATACCACAGAACTACCACAACAGGAAAATCTTGGACTTTATTGGCTTGATAAAACAGCGAGTTTATTGAAGCAGCCTGTAGAATTAGCTATTCAGTTGTTACCTCCTTATCTAAAAACTAGCATTAAAGAAATTTTGACCTAACTTACACCTGTATCTGACTTTAAAATTCTTGTTTGATTTTTATTGATGAGAATATAGTCTCGGCTTTCTAGGTTTTAAATTTTGTGACCTGATATTCGAAGAAGAGTTTATGCGATGAGATCTCTTTGCAATTTTAGACTGGCTACCAGGCAACACTTCCGCGTAACTACTATCTTGATCCGCATGCCTATACTCATCAATATAAACGTTGAAAGGCTCTCCTTGATACTGATACCCAGCACCTTTATATACACCTGCCTTAAATCGGGGTCCATAAGGATTACCAAAATAGGTTGATGTATTTTGCAAACTTAATACCTGTTTGCCATTTACCCAGAAATTAACAAATCCATCTGTACTAGAGGTCCATTTGACTTGCATAACGAAGTCATTCCAACTGTTGTACTGAATGAGATTTTTTCCAAGCTCATATTCCTCTTCAGTTTTTTGGGTTAACCCAACTTGATGAAAAAGTGAAAATTTTAATATTCCTTGGGGCCAAAGAGATAAGCGAGTTGGACTATTGCCTGAGCCTGATAGTGTTTTTAAGGAATCAACAATACTTCCAGGTGTATGGTAATGCCATTGGCTAAGAATGGTCCATTGATCCTTGCTAATTCTTCCTGGAATCCACATACTCCAGCCATACCAATTAATTTGATTGTTTAATCCATACTGTCCATCTGTTGAATTTCCATTGGCCGTTGTAATTTCAACACGATCCTGTCCTTTGCCAAAGTAGCATCTCGCTGCATATCGTCCTGCACGTTGACGATATTTAACAACAGAAATATCGCTAAGACCATCATATTGACTGATAATGTTATTACCGAATTGACTCAAATTTCCTGTCTCAAAGTCAATATACTGAATTAATCGTGCATCTACAGAATTTTGACACGATAAACATAGCAATATTCCTATGGTGGAACATAAAAAAATTTTGATAGTTCTATTGTTGGAATTTAATGATTTTAGCATTGTTTTTTGGGCTAGCGTTTTGGGTGTATTTCTTAAATTGTTTGCAGAATATTGATTTTTTGAATCAATCTGGTTTGGGGAATAATTCAAAGTCTTGATTTTTGCGTTTTAATTTTGTCTGCCTAATTGATATGATCTTGTTTTTAACTAAAATGTATTAATTTTAGTTTTTTGATGGCCTGAGAATTGCCTGTTCTTTTATTGTAAAAATTGCCGCCTAACTTGATGGAGGTTGGTGTTGGTTTTTAAGATGCTTGTGTTGGAAGTAGAAATGATTTTATGTCTATTTCATGATGGGCATGGTCTGACCAAGACGCGATCGCTAAAATCTTGCAAATAAATATCTCTGCTGTTTAGTAGCAGTTGATAGCATGAACCACCCATCTGATTTTATTTGTCAGGAATTCGTAATATGCAGAAGTTGTCTTTTGATCCTCAGAGCACTTGCTTGGCTATATCTACTGGAGTGAGACGTTTCTCACTTATTGATGTGTTCCTGAAGAGGATGCCCAAAAAAAAGCTACATTGCTCATTGAGCATCGCATTAATTGACGCTCATAATTTCGGAACTTGGCTTGTAAAAAGTATTGATAATTCATCAATTCTTTTCTGGTCTGTCAGAAAGAATACAAATTCAGCCCTCACGTGTGGAATACGAGAATTTTTCAGGGTTCTCTATATGTATGAACAGTTGGCCCTCAGAGTACCAGTTTCGACGTCGAGGCGTTTGTAGGAGTTTCACCCTGCACAGCGTTGTCTTGTTTTTTTCTAGGCTTTAGCACCACAAACCGGAGTAAGCAAAAACTCAGCACAAACCCAATAGGCTTTTTAAGCCCTGGTATATAGGTTTTGCAATCGTTAATGGCTGTAAATACGGGGAAGAGCCCTTTACAATAGAGCTATAGACTTGAACTTTTATGCATAGACCTGCTTAAAGAGAGTGAATCTTGCTATGACAGAAGCCACCCTAACCGAAGCAACTCCAGCCCCACAAAAGGGGATTCTGATGACTGATACTGCCCTCAAGCATGTGCTTGACCTACGTGCGAAGCATGGTAAAGATCTATGCCTGCGTGTTGGTGTCCGGGGCGGCGGCTGTTCGGGTATGTCCTATGCGATGGACTTTGAAGACCCAGCTAATATTCAGCCCACGGATGAAGTTTTCGATTACGAAGGGTTCAAAGTTGTTTCTGACCCCAAGAGTATGCTGTATATTTATGGACTGGTGCTCGATTACAGCGAGGCGCTGATCGGTGGTGGGTTTAAGTTTACAAACCCCAATGCTGCTCAGACCTGCGGTTGTGGTACCTCGTTTTCCACGTAAGCGCTCAGACCAGGCATGACCAAACCCGTTAACGAACTATTCGACGAAGGCATTCAACGGTACCAATCGGGGGAAGCCGCAGATATCCTTATTCCTGTATTTAAGGAAATCTGCGATCGCGCACAGCGCAATAGCCCCGCTTGGACCTGCCTCGCCTGGCTTTATCTATTAGAAGATAAACCCGCCTTAGCCTATAAAGCAGCACAGAAGGCAGTCAAGCTAAACCCTCAAGATCCGCAGGCAAGGATCAACCTAGCCATGGCGATGCTGGATACCCAACAAAAAGGGGTCCGTTCCCACATCGAAATCATTCAGCAATTGTTGATGGTGCCCGAACTGCGTGAAGAGGTAGAAGGCACGTTTGCTGATGGTCTCAAGCGGAAGCCGGACTGGACGAGCTTACAAAAAGTTAAAGCTTGGGTTTTAGAGTAGAGGACGTTGCGCCATGCTCGATAAAGCGATGAATACCCTCAATACCTTCTTGGTGATCAATACCTTTGTAGTGCTGGGCAGTTTTCTGTGGTTTGTTTCTGCCCTTTTAGGTCGCAGCCTAAATATACCCCTTGGCTTCGACCTGTGGTACAAACTTTGGGAACCTGTCTTCACGCCTGCTTTGGGCATTCTTATGGGTGGTGCGCTTCTCAGTGGTTTACTGGCGCAAGTCAGAAAACGCTTACCTCAGCGTCCTAAGGTAGAGTAAGCTGCTTTTTCTGCGAATGAATTTGGGCTTGGTGGCGGTCTTATTTTAAGTTGAGTTCGTCCTCTTCATCTGCCCAGTCGTTCCAATCTTCATCGCCGAGTTCGTCTTCCTCGAAGACTGGATTGTAGAGCACCGCATCTTGTGCCTCCTTCAAACTGAGCCACTGACCCGTCGCTCTAATGACTGGGGGAGGATTGTCGTAGCGCGCATAAAACCAAGGCGGCGATGTTGGCTGCGTAATGGTTGCTTTCACTCGATAAGGATCGAGGGTAGGGTAATCCGCATCTCTGGGGACTTCAAGCCAGACTTGTTGGCCAATGATGTCGTCAGGGGATAGCATTTGTGTACCTCTTCACATCTGGTGGAACTGACAACGATTTTTAGAAATTTATCTTAAACGATACTCAACTCAGATTCTACAAACATTCCCGATCACCCATATAAATCTACTGATTTTTCTAAAGATTGTTAGCCATACCTTGATCTTGCCATGTGTCTTGCGCTAACGAAGTCTGTCAATTGATGGAACCCTGGGGGTTAATCTACCTTAGCCAAATATAGATCTCTCTGGCTACTTAAGTGGTGATCTAGCGCAGCGAGTGGATGCTTTATAACTGTTTTTAGAACACTCCCTACGAAAGGTCCTATGAACATTGAATCGATCCCTTCTCAGATGTCGAATCTTACTTATTGGTCTTGGCGAGGATGGCGAATTCATTATGTTCAGGCGGGTACTCATGGCCCCAATGTGCTGTTGGTGCATGGGTTTGGTGCGTCTACCGATCATTGGCGCAAGAATGTTGAAGTACTCTCACAGCACTGCCGTGTATGGGCCATTGACTTACTAGGCTTTGGGCGATCGCAAAAGCCCAAGGTAACGTATAGTTCCACCCTATGGCGTGATCAGTTGCGGGAATTCTGTGCAGAAGTGATTCAAGGGCCTGTCTTTATTGCGGGCAATTCATTAGGGGGGTATGTCTCTCTGTGCTTTGGAGTCGATTGCCCAGAATGGGCTCAGGGTGTCATTTTACTCAACTGTGCAGGGTCTTTCTCGACCAATAACACTGCGCCGCGCTCAGCACGCCAGCGTTTAGGGAATGGACTGGTGCGTCAGGTGCTAAAGTTGCCCTTTGCGATTGACTTAGCAAGCTGGGTGCTATTCATGCGCACGCGCAATCGCAAGCGTATTCGTGAGATTTTACTCAAAGTCTATAAAGATCCTACGGCAGTGACGAATCGCTTAGTAGAAGACATATATCGACCTGCATTTGATGAAGGCGCATTTGATGCATTTGCAGCGGTGTTCAAAACTCCACCAGGCCCTACTCTCAATGAGTTGTTAGAGGCATTGCGTCGTCCCCTTTTGCTCCTGTGGGGTGAGGCTGATCCGTGGATGTCTGCCGCGAAGGCCCAGCAATTTTTAGCGTGTTATCCAGAGGCTCAGTTGGAATTGATTGATGCAGGTCACTGCCCTCATGATGAGCGACCTGAGGTGGTCAATGCTGCAATGGAGCGCTGGATTGAGCAGCAACAAAGCCTTGTAATGGCATAGCGGTGCCAACGCACACTTAAGAGTACAGTAATACTCATTAAGATGCTGTGTACAATCAGGAGCTTTTTTATGGAGCGTCGTGCATTTTTGTACTGGGTAGGGGTCGGAACCTTGGCGAGTAGTCTTCCCGTTGCGATCGCAGCCTGCTCTGCCGACTCTGACTCTACAATATCTACGTCGTCCTCTCCTGATACAGCTCAAAGTCCAGCCCAAAGCAGCCCTGCCGTACAGAATGGATATGCGACCGTTGGTACAGTTCAAACGCTAGATCAATCCGGTTCAATCCAAGCAAAAGACTTTGCAGCAGGCCCTCTGCTGGTGGTTCGCAACCCAAGCGATAAGACAAAGCTCGTTGCGGTTAACGCCACCTGCACCCATAAAGGATGTTTAGTCGACTGGAATGCCAAAGAGCAATTGTTTGTCTGCCCCTGCCATGCCTCTAAATTTAAATCGGATAGCAGCGTTGCTCAGGGGCCTGCGGATAAACCCCTGGCAACATTTGCAGTGAAGACGGAAGGGGATTCTGTACTCGTAAAAGCGTCATAAGTAAAACCTAAGGCCACCATTGAACGCCCTAGGCTTACTGCACCTTATTCCATCGCTCTAGCGCGATCGCCGATACGGATACCCCCCTTGCCCGCCAGAATTTTGGCCACAGCGGAGGTTGGATCGACTTCTGTCAGTTGCAACCGCCCGATAGACTGAGTTTGGACGCGAAGTACTTTACCCGTTACAGGGTCGTTGATGCGTTTAATCACCCGCTCTACGGACAAAATCATCCCAGGGCGGAACCCTGCGCGTCCGCCTTTATTGATCACCACCTGATTGCCAGTAATGTCGGCAATCACTGCATCAATCACTGGAACAACGGGAGGTTGTGCTGCCAATTTAGGTGCAACCGCCGCTAGTTGGGTACTAAGTTGAGCCACGGCTCGTTCTGCTGCTTCGCCTAATACGCGGCCACTGCTGTTGGAATTTTCAGTCTGACCAAAGCCACCTACGCTAATGCTATTGTCCTTTTGTTCGGACTGACCATTCCCTTCCGCAACGGCTACAATTTCTGCCGTTGTCGTGCTCACTAAGCGCGAAGAAATTTGGACTGTGGCAATTTGTTTACGGTTGTTATTTCCGAATAATCCACCTAAGGACAACCCCTTAGACTTATCTTCTACATCAAACTTAGTCACCGAGCCAATCAATACAGCATCTACCCCTAAAATACGGCCAATTTGAGCTGCTGTAGTGGGTTCAATGCGGTCGGTTTTACCCAGATTTTGTTCTGCTAAAACGCTGTCAATTCTGCTGCGTTCAACAACAATAAAATTCCCATCCTTCACCAATTGATTGGTGATGAGGTTGCTTACACCTTTTGCGGCACCTTCGCCACCATAGAAGCCGGAAATAAGACCAAAATTAGTGATACTTGAGAAGTCAAAATCTAGTACTGCAATTCGCCGCTTATCTCTGGGTCGAATTTGTTCTACGCCAGGAGCACCTAAAGCTGGGGTTTGTTGGCTAAAGGCTTTGTCAACTCCAATCGGGAGGCTAATGGTGCTTATTAGCCCGATTAAAAACGCAGTCTTGAGCGATTGTTGACGTTTAATCATTGGTGTTCAGGTATCAATATCGATGATTTGTAGCTAACTGAATAAACACTAGACGATCTAGAGTGGTCAATCAAGTGTACAGACATAGGACTGGATCACTGACGTAGCAACGGAAAAAGAAGTTTCAAACTTCAGCGATCGCAAATTTTTCGAATGGATTGTTGACAGTTGCGGCTGCCAATATTTAAAGCTTCTTTCGCCCGTTCATAATCCTCTTGGTTGCCTTCTGCTAGCGCCAGATCCGCTGACTTCTGCAAGTCCTGCATTGCAGCAGCTTGATTGCCCAAATTGAGTTGAACAACCCCGCGATTATAG
>DATNQK010000298.1:0-3102 GCA_036704065.1 Stenomitos sp. | reverse complement strand
GCGTCGTGCGATTCATACCACCATGCTGACCCCGCGCGATCGCCAGCAAGCCTATGAACTCATCCGGCGTGAAATTGCTGTGGGTCGGCAGGTCTATGTAGTATTGCCACTCGTAGAAGAATCCGAAAAGCTGGATCTGCGGTCTGCGGTGGAAGAACATCGACACTTACAAACCGTCTTCCCTGACTTTCAGGTGGGTGTTTTACATGGACGGATGAGTTCTGCCGAAAAAGATCAAGTCATTGAACAGTTTCGGGCCGGGACGTTGCAAATGCTGGTCTCGACAACCGTTATCGAGGTAGGGGTTGATATCCCCAACGCCACGGTGATGTTAATCGAGCATGCTGAGCGGTTTGGTCTAGCGCAACTGCATCAGTTGCGCGGTCGAGTAGGACGTGGGGCACATCAGTCGTTTTGCTTGTTAATGAATAGCTCTAAGACGGAGACAGCGCAGCAACGGCTGAAGGCGTTAGAGCAGTCTCAAGATGGGTTCTTCATTGCTGAAATGGACTTGCGCTTTCGGGGCCCAGGTGAAGTTTTAGGAACACGTCAGTCGGGCCTGCCGGATTTTGCCTTAGCCAGTCTTGTGGAGGAGCATGATTGCCTCGAGGCAGCACGTACAGCAGCAGAACAAACCATTGACCAAGATCCAGATTTGGAGCGCTGGCCGCTGATTAAACAGGAGTTGAACTATCGCTACCAACGTTTGATGGGCGGGACAATTTTGACCTAAATTTGCTGGCTTGAGGATTAAAAATAAAAACAATCAAGAAGCTGAAATGAGTGATCTAAGGAAGATGTTTGTTTACTCAATATGATGTTTTATGTTGCTGAATTTTAGGATTCTTCATCCAATTGAATTTCTGCAAAGTCCTTTTTGATTGTCTTAAAGAGTTCAACGTTATCTAGTCTTAGGTTGAATAAGATGGGGATATCTTCCTCGTCTAAACAAATTCTATGGTCTTTTGAACTGCAAAGATAGAGATGATTAGTTCCTTGATATTGGCCTTGTTAAAGGATGTCTCCCCCTGGTGTTGAAGTGTTTTCCTGCTTTGAATCTGGCATCTATATGCTATACAAAAATTTCTTGAGTCCATCTGCATGAATCTTGGAAGCATAGAGTAAACGTACAGTTTTGCCGCGTCTCATTGCTCAATTTCTGATTTGAATAGAGTTTGTAGATAAGAATGTATGGAGTTTGTAAAAACATAAATCTCGTGTAACTCTTTAAATTATTAGATTAGGAAAATTAATGGCTTTAAAATTTAGCTTAGAGACTTCTTTGAGTATTATGTCAGGTGCATTGGAATGTCTGTCTATTGCATGTATTTTTTGGTAAAAATCGTATAGAATCGCTCCTTGAAATCAACATATTTCTAATGCTTTCGACACTTGCCTATGTAAACCCAAAGGCTAAGATTTACTCTTGATTCTTATTGCTCAAGTGTGGCTTGAAGCCAACATGTTAATTCAATTGGTATCAAACCCCAGCGCCCCAAAGATCCGTAGCCTGAATTTATATTGAATGCTCAGCTCTATTTGCTAGACGGTTGTAGAGCCTTTGTCGTTGCTCGCCGTAGAACCGTTGTGTGCTCTTAGACGTGCAAAAGTAGAGGAGCCATTGATTCCTCCGTCGGATCCCTTGTAAAGGCCGAAGCAAGACGTTGCGAAGTTGCCTGAACCTGCTATCTTAAGTTGGAAGTATTTTGAGTTAAACAGAAGCGCTGCATGGGCAATACATATCAGCGGGTCCTGTTGAAACTAAGTGGCGAAGCTCTCATGGGGAGCTTGCCTTACGGCATTGACCCAGCCGTTGTCCAACAAGTAGCTGAGGAAATCGCCGATGTTGCTAGGCAAGGAATTCAGATTGCTGTCGTCGTAGGCGGCGGCAATATTTTTAGAGGCGTTAAAGGTGCATCTGCAGGCATGGATCGGGCAACAGCCGACTACATCGGCATGATTGCTACCGTAATGAATGCGATGACCTTGCAGGACTGCTTAGAACGTTCCGGCATTCCAACGCGGGTTCAATCCGCCATTCCGATGCAACAGGTGGCCGAACCTTATATTCGACGTCGTGCCATCCGTCACTTAGAAAAAGGCCGAGTGGTGATTTTTGGCGCTGGTTCCGGAAATCCTTTCTTTACAACGGATACGACTGCTGCACTCCGCGCCGCTGAGATCGATGCAGATGTGATTTTGAAGGCCACTAAGGTGGACGGCGTATATGATTGCGACCCGAAACTGAATCCCAACGCTAAGCAATTTCAATCTTTAACCTATAACTATGTCTTAGCCCACGATTTAGGGGTAATGGATAGCACGGCAATCGCTCTATGTAAGGACAATAACCTTCCCATTTTGGTGTTTAATTTGTCTGTACCCAACAATATTCGACGTGCGTTGACAGGCGAGTCTATTGGCACACTCGTAGGAGGTTCTTGTGAAGTTATCTGATACTGAAGAACATATGCAAAAGGCCGTTGAGGCCACTCAACGCTCTTTTAACACGATTCGTACTGGTCGGGCCAATGCCTCTCTCCTAGATCGGATTTCTATTGATTACTACGGCAGTGATACACCCCTGCGATCGGTGGCTAATATTGCTACGCCTGATGCAGGTACGATTACCATCCAACCCTACGAGCGTAACTTGCTCACCCCCATCGAAAAAGCCATCTCTATGTCAGATATTGGCTTGGTTCCCAATAATGATGGCAGTGTGATTCGGCTCAATATTCCCGCGTTAACTGCAGAACGCCGCAAAGAATTTGTAAAACTCGCTGCTAAGCTTGCCGAAGAGGGTAAAGTTTCGATTCGCAACATCCGTCGTGATGCCATTGATGGGGTGCGTAAGCAAACGAAGAACAGCGAGATTTCCGAAGACGAATCGAAGGATCTGCAAGACAAAATCCAGAAGTTGACCGACAAGTACACTGCTAAAATCGATGAGCTATTGGCGGTTAAAGAAAAAGAAATTACAACCGTTTAAATAGCCTGACCTGGATGCCAATGCAGGTTCAGGGGATGCTATATGAACCGTAGATAACTCATTCACATCAATATCCCCGTATGTTTGATTGTATTATTGTCGGGGCAGGG
>DATNQK010000297.1:0-7372 GCA_036704065.1 Stenomitos sp. | reverse complement strand
CAGATAGCGGCTTGTGCCTCGGAAGGCTGTAGCAGTAACACGACCCTGGCTGGAACAGGGGTGTGACCCACCGGAAATTCGCTGGTGTGTTGAAATTCAATTTCCAGAGGGCCAATTCTGAGCAAGTCTCCATGCTTGAGCAAGGTGGGCACAAACACCTGTGCTTCATTGACAAATGATCCATTCACACTTTGCAGATCACAGAAATAAATGGCTCGGTCTGCGGTTGCCAACAGCAGCGCATGGTGGCTCGAAATATAGTCATTGCTAAATACAATATTGCAGTCTGAACTACTGCCTAGAACCCAAAATTTTTTACCCACCAATGGATAATAGTAGCCCTGTGTCGCAACTGGAGCCGATTTCGTCATCCAGGCCAGAGGGCTTCTAAAGCCGCTATCGATGCTCCCTGGCTGGGCATAAGGCGACGCTGCGCTCAAGAAAAGTTGAGGAACGGACGTGCTAGACACAGGCTAATGCAGGCAGGGATGCAACTGCGGACGACACTCAACATCCAACATCGTAAAACAAATCCAATTCGTCAAGGCTTGCTAAGATTTAAACCATTTTGGCCCATTTTTCTAGCGGTTATTATTGGCGATGGTTTGCTGGGTTTGGTCTGAGGCAAGACCATCCACCACCTGCTGCGCGGCAGTTTCCTGTAAGTCGATGCCTTGATACATGGGCAGCAGGGTTTGCAATCGTGTAGCGGCTCGATTGAATATATCTGGAGGATTGGCTTGGGCTTGGGTTAATTGTGCTGACCATTGGGCGCGATCGCGGGCTGTATAGCGGCCCAGTTGCTCCCGTGCCTGGGGGCTAAGGTTATCAAGGGCATTCAACACCTGAACGGCCACTTGATCCCAGTTGCGACGCAAGGGTTCGTCCTCTGCACCGCTGCCGAGCAGTCGTCCTCTCTGGTTGGGGTATTGCAGATAATAGGCTTCGTTGACCAGACGGTAAAAGAAGCTTGAGGCAACACCGGAGCGATCTAGACGCTCTAAGAGTTGGGCTTTGCGTTGGCGTTCGTCTGCTGAGTATCCTTGCTTTTGCTGTAACGAAGGCGTTATTTGAGGCACGGTGAAGGGCTGCGGCTGTAACCACGCTCGCACGGCTGACCAGCCCAAGAACCCTGATGCTACCAGCAATGCAAGGGTTAATAGGGAACGCACCAGGGAGGCAACCCCTTGCCCCACCCGTTTGGCTATGCCTAGCCCTGCTTGGGGTGCCAGGGGATTAGGCATGCGCGGTGTTTTGACGGGCATTGCAGCGGCTGTGGCAACTGCGGTGCCTAGCGGGGCTACAACCACCGTATCTACGGTACCCATTGTGGCGACAGGGGCCGCAGGGGAGACTGGGGTGGCCCAGTGGGCAGAGGGCGACTGTGTCCAATCAGGTTGGGGTGCGGATTGTGGGGTGTTGATGCTGCTGAGTCCGCTCAGATCTTGGAGAACTTGCTCGGCACTACTATAGCGATCTGTGGTTCTGTAGGCGGTCATCTTTTCTAAGATGGCGTTGAGGCCTGCGCCTAACTTGACCTTGTTGTGCCAGTCAAACTTGAGGTGAAAGGCATCGTAAAACTCTGATGGCTCTTCGCCAATTAATAATACGAGTGCCGTTACGCCGAGGGCATACAAATCGCTGCCAGGGGTTACTTGGCCCCGACGCATCTGTTCTTCGGGTGAGTATCCTGGTTTGCCAATCAAGGTGACGTTAGGCTTTACGCTGCCGTCATCAGTGTTGTGTTTGGGGTTGACACTACTGGCAGTGACTTCCTTAACCCCGCCAAAATCGATGAGTACGGGGAGGCGATCGCTGTTGCGGCAGATCAAATTATCAGGAGAAAGGTCGCGGTGAATCACCCCACGTCCGTGGATGTAGCTTAGAACCGGCAAAATCTGGGTCAGTAGGGTAATCACCTCAGATTCGGCAAAGGTGCGGTGAGGTAGGGCACGATTGTGCTCAGCCGCTGCGATGCGATCACGCAGAATATCTTGATAGGTTGGCCCTTCCACATAGTCTTGAACCAAAAACATCGATTGACGAGTGGGTTCAATAAACCATTCGCGAAATTTAGGAATTTGAGGATGCTGGAGTTTGTAGAGAACCTCGGCTTCTCGGGCAAACAGTTCCTTGGCCTTGTCGAGACTGTCCTGATTTTCGGCTGCAGGTGCGAGTTCCTTCAGCACACAGCGTTCGCTAAAACGATTGATATCTTCTGCAAGGTAAGTTCGCCCAAACCCGCCATGCCCAATCTCGCGGAGAATGCGGTAGCGATCGCCCACCACCCGTTCCGTCATTGCTTCTAAATGATCCAGTGCCGCACCGCACTGATTACAGTAGCGGCTACTTAACGGATTGGCATGGCCCTGATCGCACAAACGTAACCCTGACATCGAATCGAGAACCCTAAGGGATGATCAACGCCATCTTAGCGAAATGTATTCGCTTCTGACGCCTTAATGTAACCTTTTCGCCTCAACGTTACACCGCTTTGAAGCGTTTTCGTACTAGACCCTTAGCCTAGGGTTTGTGTTCAGCCCAGGTTATGTAAGGGTGCTGGGCAAGGTTCGAATTATAGTAGCGGGCGTCTTCTGAGACTTCTTGGCCCACCCATGGGGGTAAGTTGATGGAAACATCAGGGTGATCAAGTTCGACCTCTGCAAGGACTAACCCCTGATTGCGGCCTTCAAAGACATCTACTTCCCATACAAGGTGGTCAATTGGGACTCGGTACCGCACCTTTTCTACCATCCGAGGCTTGCACCATTGATCCAACATTTCTTGGGCATCCTCGACAGGAATGGCATACTCGTACTCGCTGCGAACAGTGCCTTGGGTTTGTCCCTTCAGGGTGATAAAACCTTGATTGCCTGCAATCCGAATGCGTACAGTTGGGTTTTGAACCTGAGAGACATACCCCTGCCGATACAAGGTACCAGGGGTCTGTGGGTGCCATAGCGCTGTGTTCACCAGGAACTTGCGCTCAATTTCAACCCCCATCGTACCCCCTAGTGGGATCCTGAATTAACGCTTTGCAATAGAGAGCGCACAGTGGTCATCATTTCATCGGGGTTGAACGGCTTGATGATATAAGCATCTCCGCCTTGCTTCATTCCCCAATGACGGTCAAACGTTTCTCCCTTGGTCGAGCATAGGATCACTGGAGCACTACCCCCGGGCATTTCGTTTTTAACCCACCGACACAGCTCATAGCCGTTCATATTGGGCATTACAATATCCGTGATGACCAGATCCGGGCGAGTTTCCTTCATGATCGCCTGTGCTTCTAAACCATCCCCGGCCTCAATTACCTCAAAGCCATTCTGGGTCATTAAGCTCGAAAGCATTGCCCGAATGGTAGGACTATCATCTACAATCATCACTTTTGTCATCGTTTGCTGCCTCTCCGAGGTGCCCCCCTGCCTGAAATAGTGTTCCCATAACTATACCGTGGCTATACGTTAGGTTTAGATTCTTTCCTCTATTACCTACGCAAGAAGTCGATCTGGATTATCACTAAGGATGGCAGGTTTTGCATCCATGTAAATACTGATCTTATAAAAAACTTTCAGCTCATCTGTCTATTTTTGATGACTATGGGTGGATCCACAGCCTCAAGTTGAGCCTTAAGGGCGTCACGGGTTTTGCCTTTGCTGAGATGCGCAAGGGTCTTAATGCAATTAATCGCGGATCATACAGTCTATAAAATCAGCAGATACCTCCTATGTCTGAGACAGCGGCGAGTTGAGGCTGCAAGGGAAAGTACATGTAAGCTCTTATATTGCCCAGAAACCCTGGAAAATTTTCAGGGTAGGTTGAGCGAGTGCCCAAGGCATGAACTGAGGTTTCCTAGTCGGCACTCAGGCGAATAAATCGTTTCTTGCCCACTTGAAGAATACGTCCCTCGACTTCAGTCGCTGATGCGATAGTCCAGTCTGGGTCGGCAATCTTTTGGCCATCGAGCCGCACTGCGCCCCCTTGAATTTGACGACGAGCATCGCTGCTGCTGGCACAGATGCCGCTGGCACTCAGAACATAGGCAATTTTGACGGGGAATGTCAGTTCTTTGAGGGAAAATTCCGGTACCAAGCTAGTATCGGCTGTTTTTCCCTCGCGGACCATGGCAATCACTGAGTCTTGGGTGGTTTGAGCCACGTCTGCCCCATGCATCTGTTTAACAATTTCTAGGGCAAGCTGTTTTTGGCGATCGCGTGGATTTTCCGGCAGATTTTCCAAAGGTAGGTCGGTTAAGAGTTCAAAGTATTGTGAAATGACAGTGTCCGGTACTTTTTCCAGTTTGGAATAGACACTGACTGGGTTCTCGGCTAGTCCCACATAGTTATTTAAAGACTTCGACATCTTTTGTACTCCGTCGGTGCCAGGCAAGATGGGCATCAGCAACCCGAACTGAGGAGACTGGCCGAATACACGTTGTAGATCGCGCCCGACTGCAATATTGAACTTTTGATCGGTTCCGCCAATTTCTACATCAGCCTGGACTGCCACAGAGTCGTAGCCTTGCATCAGCGGATAGAGAAACTCATGGAGATAGATAGGCACGCCTCGGTCATGGCGCTCAGAGAAGCCTTCCTTGGCCAGCATTTGACCCACGGTCATGGTGGTCAACAGTTGCAGCGTATCGGACAAGTTGAGATTGGCTAGCCACTCGGAGTTATAGCGAATTTCTAGACGACCGGGTGTATCAAAGTCCAAAATGGGCCGGATTTGGTCAATGTACGTCTGAACATTGTTTTCGATTTCAGCCTCGCTCAGTTGCCGTCGCACCTCCGATTTCCCCGTAGGATCGCCAATCCGTGCAGTAAAGTCACCGAAAATGAGCACAGCCGTATGGCCTTGATCTTGAAAGGCGCGCAGCTTGCGAATGGGGATGCTATGGCCCAGGTGAACTTCGGAACCGGTAGGATCGATGCCGAATTTAATCCGTAAGGGTTTTGTGCTCTGCCGCAGGCGAGCGGAAAGGCTTTCTGATGGATCGTCGGATTCTGGTAAGTGAGGGAAAAGGTCGCTTACGCCGCGCTCAAGGGCAGGAGGCAGAGAATAGGTCATGAACTCGAATCCGTTTCGTCAGGCTATCTAAATAAATGGAGTCAGTTTCAAGTCAGTCACTCAGAATGACCGGAGCAACTGCGATGAACTGATAGCTTCGTCTGGTGGGGTAGCACGAACCCCTTAGGTCAGACTAAGCTGTGCAAGGCAGTGGATTGCTCCAAGTCCTCAAGTGGAATATTGAACTAGGTGCGGATCTAGTATAAAGGGTCAGAGCCTGCTCTAAAGGGACTTAGTTCGTCTCTGATGCTGGGTGCGCTGAAGTAGATAGAGACAGATTCTGAGTTGGCATTAGCAAGCTAGATTTGCTATGAGATGAGAAAACCTTGATCGCGATTTGAGCATACAACTGGGTTAAGGGTTGAATATTTAACTTCAACAGCGATCCATTGACTTGGTTTCAACTAGGCTGTTTTTGCAGTAAGGTTTTATGATTGCAACGAGGCCTAAGGTTAGACCATAGGTAATAATCGATCCTGCACCAAAGGAATATAGCAGCAGTGTCCACGAAAGTAATTCGCCAACATCCTGCGACCTCATCTGAGTCGCGAAATGACTTTTGGTCCTCTACCTTTAAGATCGCAGGTTCGACGATCTTAGTGTCGTCTATGCTAGGCGTCACTGTAGCGGCAGGTGCGTTGGTGGGTCTCGCAATGAGCTACCGAAACTTACCCGATGTGCGATCGCTCAAAGGCTATATTCCAAGCGAAACGACTTATATTTATGACGTCAATGGCAAGGTTCTAGCCAGCCAACATGGCGAAGAAAACCGCGAAGTTGTCACCCTAGATAAAATTTCGCCTAACCTCAAAATGGCGGTGATTGCAACTGAAGATAGCAATTTTTATCAACATCAGGGGGTAAATCCCGTCGGGATTTTACGGGCCACCTTAATTAACTTTCAACAGGGGCGTACGGTTCAAGGGGCGTCTACCTTAACGCAGCAATTGGTCAAAAATTTATTTTTAACCACTGAAGAGCAACTGAGCCGAAAAGCAACCGAAGCCGTGTTGGCAATGCGGGTAGAAAAGCTCTTTAAAAAAGACGAAATCTTAGAAATGTACCTCAATCAAATTTATTGGGGACATAACACCTATGGTGCCGAAACAGCGGCAATGAGCTACTTTAATAAATCCGCTGCCGATTTAACCTTGGCAGAAGCTGCGTTGATGGCTGGCATCATTAAAGCGCCGGAGCAATACAGTCCATTCCTCGACTTCCGAGCCGCAAAACGCCAGCAAGAGATCGTGCTAGAACGCATGGTGGCTCTGAATTGGATCACCTCCCAGGAGGCCGATGCTGCTAAGGCACAACCGCTTAAATTTGGGCGAGTGACTTCTTTCCAAAAAAGCTTATCGCCCTTTGTGACCGATACGGTGATTAAAGAGCTAACTGACAAGTTTGGTAAAGAGGCCATCGACCGAGGTGGCATGCGGGTTCAGTCTACAGTGGACTGGAAACTTCAGCAGCTAGCGGAGGATACGGTTCGTTACGGAAGTGGATTATTGGCTGGGCAAGCCGATCAATTGGCATTAGTGGCAGTTGATCCGAGAACCCACTTTATTAAGGCGATTGTGGGGGGTGTAGACAGTCGCAAAACCTCTTTCAACCGTGTGACACAAGCCCAACGGCAGCCTGGATCTTCCTTTAAGCCGTTTGTTTATTACGCAGCGTTTGCTTCGGGCAAATATACGCCGGACTCGACCATCAATGACTCTCCAGTTAGTTACGACGATGGCAGTGCCGACCGCTATTTTCCGCAAAACTATGACCGCACCTTTGCTGGCGCTATGACGGTGCGTCAGGCTTTAGCCCAGTCTCGTAATATTCCTGCCATTGTTTTAGGGCAAAAGGTGGGCTTGGAAAAAGTAATTGATGTGTGCCGTGTTTTGGGCATTCGCAGTCCCATTGCGCCTGTTATTTCGCTACCGTTAGGGGCTGTAGATTTAACCCCTCTGGAAATGGCTTCGGCCTACGCCACATTTGCCAGTGGAGGATGGCAGTCTGAGCCGTCCGCAATTTTGCAGGTAACAGACAGTACTGGGCGACTGATGATGGATAACACCCCCCATCCAAAATTGGTTCTTGATCCTTGGGCAACGGCTGCTACAGTCGATGCGATGCAGGCGGTAGTGAATGGAGGGACGGGGAAGGCGGCTTATTTTGGTCGCCCCGCAGCGGGTAAAACCGGAACAACTTCTTCGGAGCGCGACATTTGGTTTGTTGGGTTTGTGCCGCAGTTGGCAGCTGCAGTATGGGCTGGTAATGACGACTATAGTCCGCTCGGACGTGGCGCAACGGG
>DATNQK010000296.1:0-3725 GCA_036704065.1 Stenomitos sp. | reverse complement strand
GGATTGGCTCAACCCCATCCGCAGTATCGTATTTTAGTTGTAGACGATCACCCAGAAAATCGACAGTTACTCATTAAACTGCTTGAGCCGATTGGTTTTGAGGTGAGAGAGGCCTCGAACGGGGAAGAAGCGATCGCCTGCTGGGAAAACTGGAAACCGCATCTGATCTGGATGGATATGCGAATGCCTGTCGTGAATGGGTTTGAAGCGACGCGGCACATCAAAGCACATGCAGAGCCGAACTCTACCGTGATTATTGCGCTGACAGCCAGTGCCTTGAACGAAGAGATTCCCAAAATCAAATCGGCAGGGTGTAATGATTTTATTCGTAAACCCTTCCTAGAGTGCGAGATTTTTGACAAAATTGGGCAATATTTAAACTTAGAGTATACTTACGAACTTTTAGTTCCAACAGTTGCAGAAAGTATAGAGCCTCTTACCACAGACGCCCTTTCTGTTATGTCTTCAGATTGGCTTGCTGCCTTGCATGAGGCTGCAGTTCAGCTCGACCCGGAAGTAATGATTGAGTTGATTAAGGAAATTCCAAATGAATATGCTGATTTGCAAAAGTCGCTCCAAAGTAAAGTAGATAACTACGATTTTGATCATATTTTGGCAGTTATTCAGCAGGTCGAAACTAGAGAATGAGTCACTCTTCCGTACCGATTAGATATACCATCTTGCTTGTGGATGACCTGCCCGATAACCTCCGTATTCTGCAATCGACCATTGGTGATCACGGCTATAAGGTGCGGTGTGCTAAAAGTGGCTCCATTGCTCTTAGTTCTGTGCAGTCTGACCCACCTGATTTGATTTTGCTCGACATTAACATGCCTGATATGAACGGTTATGAAGTTTGTAGAAGGCTCAAAGAAGATAGTAGAACGCGGGATGTACCCGTTATCTTCCTCAGTGCAATTAACGATGTTTTTGATAAAGTCAAAGCCTTTGAAGTGGGCGGGGCAGACTATATTACGAAACCTTTTCAAATTGAAGAGGTGCTGATTCGGCTGCGGTATCAATTGGAACTCGCGGCTGCTAAGCGCGAAGTACGTAGGTTAAATGAACAGTTGGAATTGCGAGTCCAGCAAAGAACAGCACTTCTAAATCAAGAAATTACTGAACGTAAAAAAATTGAACAGCAACTTCAATCTAGTGAACAACGCTTAGAGAGTATTTTAGGCTCATTGGAGGAGGGCGTATGGTCTATTACGTTGCCAAAAAATATTCCTTCCTCTTTCCCTTTTGCTTCGACACTTCTTTATGTTAACTCTTCGGTAGAAAGGGTCTTTGGGCGGTCAGTTAGAGAATTTTTTGATAACTCTAACCTCTGGCTAGATTTGATTCATCCTGATGATCGCTTACACATTGAGCAAGCATCGGCCCAGTTGCTAGCAACTGGATGCTGGTCACATCGCTATAGAATTGTTCGCCCTGATGCGGAAGTTCGTTGGATTAGCGATCGTCGGCAACTGATTTATAACGATCGCAAAGAAGCAGTGAGAATTGATGGCATCATTTCAGACATCACTAATCAGAAAATCGCTGAAGATCGCCTTAGACATGATGTGCTTCACGATGCTCTGACAGGGTTGCCCAATCGCACCCTATTCATGGAGCGAGTTGAACAAGCTTTGAAGCGAAATAAGCGATATCCAGACTACTGGTTTGCGGTTTTGTTCATTGATTTGGATCGCTTTAAACTGATCAACGACAGCCTAGGGCATGCAGTAGGCGATAGTGTCCTAGTGGAAGTCGCTAAATTAATCAAAAACTTCTTGCGAGAAACCGATACCGTTGCTCGTTTGAGTGGCGATGAGTTTACTGTTCTCCTGCAACATATGCAGGATCTGACCGATGTGCAACTTCTCACTGAGCGTCTTCTCAAACAATTGAATTCTCCCTTAAAAATTGAGGGAAGAACCATCTTCTTAAGTGCCAGTATTGGTGTTGTGATTAGTTCGCAAGGCTACCACAAAGCCGAAGAGCTGCTGCGAGATGCAGATATTGCGATGTATCGCGCCAAAGGAATGGGTAAAGCGTGCTATGCAATCTTCGACTTTGAAATGTATGAGCAGACACTTAACTTGCTGCAAATGCAAACGGATTTACGGTTGGCTATAGAACGCCAAGAATTCTTGCTGTATTACCAACCTATTGTTTGTTTGCAAACAAATCGGATTAAAGGTATGGAAGCCCTGGTTCGCTGGCGGCATCCTCAAAAAGGGCTGATCAACCCAGGCCACTTTATTTCTATTGCTGAAGAAACGGGGCTGATTGTGCCCATTGGTCAATGGATTTTAGAAGAATCTTGTCGACAAATGCGGCTATGGCAGAAACAGTTTCCTGAACTCAGTGCCTTACAAATTAGTGTCAATCTTGCCAGTAATCAGTTGCAAGATCCTCACTTTTTGACCACTCTTGATCGAATTTTGGAAGAGACAGGTTTAGACGGTAAGATGCTGCAACTTGAGATTACTGAAAGTATGCTCATGGATCGTAGCGAGAGGACTCTGGAGCTCTTGTCTAAATTGAAGTCTAGACAAATTTCGTTAAGTATTGATGATTTCGGTACGGGTTATTCTTCTTTGGCCTATCTGCAACGCTTTCCCATCAATCGACTGAAGGTTGATCGCTCCTTTGTTACTCATATGAATATTAACCCTGAAAATTTTGCCATTGTGCGGACCGTTGTGACCTTGGCGCATACCCTAGGCATGGATGTGGTCGCTGAAGGGGTAGAAACCGTTGAGCAGTGCGACCTCTTGCACTCATTGGGATGTAGGCTAGGACAAGGCTACTTATTTTGTCAGCCTGTGAGTGCAGAAACTGCCACGCTCCAGCTTGAACAAGCCTTCGGCTTAAATGTCAAGCTATGAGATAGAACCCTCACCGATGAATGGGGCTTCTTGCGGGTGATAATTAATCTACTCATAATTACAACTGCTACCCAATGGTATGAGTTCTATATTTGCTGTACCGATTTTTCTACCCGTTTGCCTTAAGAAGTAAGTGTTAGCGGTGTTTTCAATGCCTGTGACCGTGAATTAAGAACTGGAGCTTGTGCGATCGCATGTTGCCTAGCGAACTTCTAATGCATCGGTTTAGCGGCGAAACCCTTGTACCTAAGCGGTTGCCTCTAGAGGCAGACTATATTGCGATCGCCTCCGACCTGATTGCCCAATTTGCCGAGGCCCAAGGGCAACCGCGTAGCGAAGTGAATCGGCTATTGCAAGAGTTAGAAGGTGAGGACACCGACTATCGCCTCAAGCGAGGTCTTGCTCATTTGCTAACTCAAGCCCATAGTACCTTTGAAATCTTGAGTCCTCTTGATCCGCAACAGTTGCGCCAACGGGCGTTTAGTTTGGCAGCACAGCAGCCTCCCTCTCTACAGCAAACCCAGCAGACGCTACAGCTTTTGGCGCAGCAATTGACCCAAGAAAGAGACGCCGAAGTCTTTCCCGAACAAGTCGCGCAAGGCTTGTATGCAGACCTCGCTGAGAATCAAATCCTGACGCGGTTTGAAGCGCCTACTCCAGAAGCCTTAATTCATCGCTATAACCTCGCCCAAGTGCAAGGTGTGTTTTACCGTGCCAGTGAAATGGTTCTTAATGCACACCGTAATGATCCAGGCGAGTATAAATTGCTCTTTCGCTACCTGAAACTGTTTGGCTTAATGACCTACATTGAGGGGGATGCCGAGCATGGGTTTACCCTCACGATTG
>DATNQK010000295.1:0-3157 GCA_036704065.1 Stenomitos sp. | reverse complement strand
CCTCAAGATCAATACCAAGCCGATCAAACAAGGCTTCCCAGGCGGTAATCGTTGTAAGTGGTAGTGCTGCGGCTTCCGCAAAAGAAAGGGATTGAGGCTTATATCCAACAATGCGCTCGTCTACCAATTGGAATTGCGCATTAGAACCAGAACGCGTGATGTCTCCGGCATAATACACTTCATCGCCCACTTTGAATTGCTGTACTGCTGGCCCCACCGCTTCAACAACTCCCGCAGCATCCCAACCTAGAATACGGGGTTGTGCTTCTACCTTTGCTTTGGGTGCACGCACCTTAGTATCGACAGGGTTTACCGAAATGGCTTCCACCCGAACCAATAAATCGCGATCGCCAGGTTGCGGTTGTGGCAATTCCACATCAACCAGGGACTGTGGATCATCAATCGGTAAATATCGGGTCAGGGCGATCGCTTTCATCGAGGCACAAAGAAAAAGAACTAAAAGGACTGAACCTGCCCCTACACTCCAGCGCAAATAGAGCAGGTTCAATGAGCGGTTTATCAATTCAGTACAAGGAGGGTTAAGGGCACTTGCGCACCCAATCACTGAGACTGCGGCGCTTCAAGATACCTGTGAACCCTAGTTTTCGGGCCGTGGGGCAAAACTTAGCGAGTGTTTCGCCTGTATCCGTATATTCTGTCATGAAAACTGCTTTGCCTTTTTGGACAAAGACACTCATATCAGAGCACCATCCTTGATCGTGGCAATCTTCTGTCAGTGCCCAATCGAAGTAGGGTTCCAGTTCTTTGGCTTGGTCGTTGTCGTTTTTCAGGCCAATCGATAGCCCCCTGGCATGGGCTTCCTGGGCCAACCACTTGTTGTATCGGAGTTGATCGGCAGCAGTGAGGGGAAATCCAGTCCTGTTGGTGTAGCCGTCAATGTTGTCGGGTTCAACGGCATCAAAGCCCTTGGACTTACACAGGTCTAACCGTGCCTTCATAATTGGCCCTAACAAGTCGATGCGGCGAATATCTAGCCACCGCTCGTCTGGATAGCCTTGGTAACGATTGCCCAAAACGATCGCCGGAAATTTGTTTTTATCGGGCCGATAATTTTCGTAGGAGCCAGCCGAAATGTAGCAAATGGCCCGACGACCGGATGCTTTAATTTTGGCCACAGTGGTAGCAGGCGTATCAAAGAGGTCTACATCGTACACATCGGCTTTAACAGTCGTGTTAATTGGCCCAGTGAGTTGCCATTGAAACGTGGTTCCAGGGGCCGGAATCCAAATGCTTTGTGCCATTGCGGCAGGCGCTTGCAACCATCCAGACGTGCCAGCCAATGTTGTGATTGAAACCAGAGCAGTTAGCGTATGTTTAACGTTCATAACGAGGATGTAATGAAATGCGATGCAGCAACTGTATCGAAGGCCAGCGCTAAAACTTGGGGTAAAACTCGGGTAAAACTCGGGCACAGGCCCAACATCTAAATCTGCTTCAGGCGATAGCCGATGCCATAGACGGTTTCGATAAAATCTTCTGGTGCGCCTGCTTTACGCAGCTTGTGCCGCATACTTTTGAGGTGAGACTTAATGGTTTCTTCATCCGGCGGATCTTCAAAAGACCAGCAACGCTCAATCAGGTGAGATCGCGTCAAAACCCGACGCCCATTGTGCAAAAACACTTCTAAAATGCTCAGTTCTTTGGGCGTTAAGCGGATGGGTTCACCGCCATAGCTCAGTTCATAAGTGGTTGGGTCAAAGCTCAGTTCCCCCCAAGTCAACACCGCGCTAAGCTGTTGGCTACTGCGTCGCAAGAGTGCCCTTAATCGCGCCAACAGTTCTGGCAAATCGACGGGCTTAATCATGTAATCGTCTGCGCCAGAATCGAGTCCCTTCACCTTATCCAAACTGGTATCGAGAGCGGTCAGCATCAAAATGGGCACGCCGATTTTAGAGTGTCGCAGTTTTTGGCAAAGGGTAATGCCATCGAGTTTCGGCAACATTACATCCAAAATCAGCAGATCGTAGGTCAACAATTGCGATTGTTCCCAGCCTGCTACGCCATCTTTAACCCAATCAACGATATAGCCTTGATCGGTCAGGGCTTCGGTGAGGGCATCCCCGAGGTGGATATCATCTTCAATCAAAAGCAGGCGCATGGTTGAACTTGCGATCGCACAACCCCACAGTTATAGACTGTTTGGTGACATAAATGGATAAGCCGCCACGGTGCTACATTCCAGTTTTAGGAGAAGGATGAACCGACTGCACCTTAAACAATGGCCTCAGGTATCGTCCCGATTTTGGGTCAGAAGTGGGTTTGCATTGGCCCTCGGTATCATGGCAGGGGTAGGAACAGCCGCATTTTGGGCACTCTCACAGCAGATTGAATCCGCAGAGTGGCTTGATTACTCGCATCTGTTGGTTAATGAATTGGCACGGTTAGAAACACTCCGCACCAATGCCGATGTGCAACTACAAAACTACTTACAATCTGGCGATCGCAACGACGAAGCAACCTACCAAGACACCCTACAACTGGCTCAAGCGCAGCTAGAAACCCTGCAAAGCGATACCCCAGATAATCGTCGTCATCAAGAGTGGCTGCAACGCATCGAGCAATGGATGGGCGATCATACCAAGCTTGCCTCTCAAGCCATACAGTTGCGTCAGTCAAATTCCCTTCAACCTGAACGCCAGCAACAACTCCTGCTCCAAAGGGCGATTCTGCAACAGAAAATGCACCGCCTAGAAGCACAAATGATTCAGGACATTCAACGCGACCTCAATGAATGGAGTACGGATTCAAGCATCATTGCGCGTCAACTTCAGTGGCTGACTGCATTTGGCACCTTGGTGGGGTTAGACTTACTGGTGATTGTCAATAGCTGGCTACGACAAGCCATTCGGAATCGACAGCAAGCCGAGCAATCACTTTGGGAACTTAATCGCACGCTAGAAGAAACCCTTCAACAAAAAACCGTCGATCTGGATCGCATGGCTGCGGCATGGCACACCCTAGAACAAGAAAAAGAGGTCATCGACCTCAAACTGAGGTTTTTCTCCTTAGCCTCCCACGAGCTACGCACCCCCCTCAGTACCATTTTGATGTCGGCACAACTGTTAAAACAGGCTCCCGACTGGCCCCTGGAAAAACGCGAACGGAACCTGGATCGCATTCAATCTGCCGCTCGAAC
>DATNQK010000294.1:0-4871 GCA_036704065.1 Stenomitos sp. | reverse complement strand
AAGCTCCTCGCAGAATTAGCGTTTCAACATCGCTTAAAGGGCGGTTTCTGTGCTTGAACAATGCGTGATTAGCAAATTCGAGAGCTTGTTCAATGTCCATGGGCTGATTATAGGCTGAAGCGACCTGACATTTCCAGACATTTGTTTCATTTACGGAAGTCTCGTTTGAGACTTAGAGATGTTTTTACATCTGTAATACACGAATGAAAAATCGGCAACCGCTCGCTGGGGAGACATTATCAGCGTTGGATTCAAAGTACTAATTTCGATTTCATAAACCCCCCTGACATTTTTGTTCAGTACAGTCCTGAACTTTTCAGTATCGACTGTAACGAAATCTCGTCTTATGTTTATTTTGTAAGCGCCAAATACCTAACTTTTAAGCGAATTAATCGCTCTAGCTTGAGTGAATTCTTAACAACCTTAGCCATGGTTTGTTCCATGCCTGAGATGTTCAAGAACATGCCTTTATCTCTACAAGAAAATCAGGATTTAATTATGAAATCTCAACTATCTACCAACAATTCTGCTGTTCAACTGCCATCTTGGTGTAAGCCATTGGTGCTTTGTTCCTTAGTCTCATTAGTGACTTCCTCAATGGCTTTATCTGCTTACTCTGCACCGCGTAAAAGCAATGTCCAACCGAGTTTGTCAGCAGATCTGTCTTCTTTACCCAAAGATGGAGAGACGGTATTCGGTGATCATAAAGTGTTGGCAACACTAGACTTAGACAACAAAGGAGTACTTCGGTTTGTCAAGGTCGGCTCTGCGGTCGGTATCCTCGAAGAAGCTCCAAAAGGATCAAAGAGTATTAAATCTGTGCCTGGTATTGAAGCTAAAATGCCACCTATTGATGTATTCTATGCCTTCTCAAAACCAGGCACAAAGGTCCCGCAAGATCTGCTCGCTGGCTCGCCAAGAATCAGCCGTAGTAAGCCGCAAGGTTGGGCGAGAAAGCTCATTGCACAGTCGACTTCTATGACAAGAATTTCAACCGGTTTTTGTAATGATGCTGACTTTCAGGCTTGGTTTAATACCTTTGGTTATAACGACCGAGGAACCCCCGTTTTCCGTCTCAACCAAGTACCACGCACTTCTAGCTTCTTTGAACTGAAGAACTATACACCTGGCAATGGTCTCATCTATAAGTTCTATAACTACACGGTTAGCGGCAATGAGGGATCAATCTCGAATGATGTTGATCGCTATGTTACGCGTGTTGCAGTGTGTGCCATAGATAATCTAGAAGCTAGCAACCCTCAAGGCAAAGCGCATCCCTCTATTTCCTATCAGGGCTTCAACAACTCCCACATGGGGCCAGTGGCCAGGGTTATGTATCGGCTACCTGGTCAGTCCGTCTGGAAAACAGCGATCCTTAAGGATTTTGCTGCCAGCGAGGTAGGAAGCAGAATTTTCTGGCACTTTAACTCTGGCTTAAATTGGGATTGGCGGACAGATATCTACTGGGCTGGTGCCGATGATAGTTTTGATATTGGGCATGCGGTAGAGGATCTCTAGCTCAAGCACCCAAATACGTACTATGTATTCCTTAACCAGTACTACATAGTTGCCGTGATGGCTCTGGTTGGCCTGACACGTAAGCCTTAGTATTAAACCCATAAGGCATGCCCAATGCGTTTTGTACTTATAGGGAAAACTCTTGAATGCTTTTGTGCAAGGTTGCCACCCAAGTGATGAGTATTCGGTTCAAACTATGTAACTGATATTTTGCACCTGAACCTCAGTGAGTGAAGAAATAAGTCATATCCCTTTTATGCAAAGGGGTATGACTTATTTGAATGAGGATGAGGGTCAAGCCTAGAACATCATTAGCGCAAGGTGATTACCACTCCCTCGTAAAACTCCCCTGTTTGCACTAACCCAAATCCACCAAGCAGGCCTGCCAACCATAGTTTCACCACCGATAGCCCTGTCTCATGCCGAAGGTGAGTGATCGCTTCCTCCTCAATCCCCTGCCGCGTTAGCCACCCTCGAATGACCTCAGACCAGGCTGCAATATCCTCGTCATATTCTGGTCGCATGAAAACCTGTTCCGGCTCAGGTGTACTCTCTGGTCCCGCTTCTGCCAACAGCAGCGCTTGTTCTTTCGTCACCTCCTGAACAATCGATTCTCCATCCTCCGCAACGATATCCTTAGCCCTTTTGCGAGACTTGGGCTGACGTACCAGAGCTGAGATATCGAGAAACATGCTTTTCTGCACCAGCCCCGCTAAAAAATCCTCGTCTGGAATCGGACCTTCCGTATTGTGCAAATCCACCCATTCGCGCCACATCATCTCAGCTCGACGCTGACAGACTTCTGCTAAATCACACAGTGCTTGAGCGGCCACCTGAAGCTGTTTTTCCTGAGATAGTTCTTTTAACTCAGGTTCAAGAGAAAGCCAAAGCTGCTTGATATCTGCGACTTCCGGCTCAGCTAACGCTTGAGCGATCGCCCCTTGAAAGTCCAACTCAAGTTGAATCGCTTTCATTGACTTACCTTCAGCGGACAATCACCCAAAGGACACTCTATCGGCTCCATGCGAATGGGTGGCTCAAACTCCGTAATGCCGAACTTGTCCCCCACGACCGCAAGGACATCTCGTAAATAGGCATTGACCTGACGATTAGTCATCCCCAGACAATGAACAGGAGCAATCTCGGCTAACTTTTGATTGCCCTGCCAGACCGCCGCTGAAATGGCATGGAGATGAGCATCTTGGCGGTTCTCTCGATATAAATAGAGCAAAGCCACGGGCGGAGCCTGCACCGGAATCACGAAAGCTTCACTCCCCTCTACCTTTGACCCTACCGTCTTCCTTGCACGATATTGTCCACGCTGCTTCGCATTATTTTCCAGCCTGTTTCTGTAATGAGATCGCCGTCTGGGGCAAGTCTTGGGATTCCAACACCCAGTTTGAGTCCCTGGTCCATGAAGAGCAATCGCCTCTTGCTGACTCAACTGCGAACAATAGAGACAAGTAGGATTGACCCGTCTGGCCACAACAACCTCTACACCCTAATCACATCAATTGTTTTGACCACCAAATCATAGCATACAGTATTTAATGTAATCTTTAATGTAACTAAGATATTAGACAAATATTTTATATTGAGACTGTGATATACTTTGGATATCATCAATAAATTCAAGCTCTAAGGCTCAAATTTATGAAGTCTCAAATCGGTCAGTGGGGCAATTCCTTGGCGGTTCGGATTCCAAAGCATGTGGTTGAAGCACTAGCACTGAAGCCGAACGATACCGTAGAGTGTTCATTGGAATCTGGAAAGATGATTTTAGAACCTGTTTCTAGGTTGCCTGAATTGAGTCTCGATGAACTGTTAGCGGATATCACTGAAGCACCAGAAGGTGAAGTGGACTGGGGTAGACCGATGGGGGATGAGGTTTGGTAGTGTATATCCCCAAGCGCGGCGATTTTATTTGGATTGACTTTGATCCGCAAGTAGGTCATGAGCAGATGGGAAACCGTCCAGCGCTGGTGGTTAGCCATGATAGGTTTAATCAAAAAATGGGTTTTGCATTTGTGTGTCCGATCAGTAACACCGAGCGCAAAAATCCCTTCTATGTGCCTATCCCAGAGGGTGAGGCCGTGACGGGGGTGATTATCACCGACCAGATGCGATCGCTCGATTTCAGAGCTAGGAAAGCTATCTATAAGGGAGAATGTCCAGAGCTATTGCTTCAGGATGTTTTGAGACGGATTAAACCGATTATTTTTTAGGAATGACTATCCCTAGTGTCAAACTCATTCCCATCGCCCCACCCGCGATCGCATCTGTCCCTTCAGCATCAGCTAGCGATAGTCGGATTTCTAAAACAAAGCGATCGCCGCAGGAGCGGTCTGCTCAAATTGCACCGCCCACTGATATCCGCTGGCCCATCGTGCAGGAGTTTTTGAGAGCAAGCAGCCTCTCCCCAAACAGTAAAAAAGCCTATGAACGCGAGTTGAAGCGGCTGTTGAGCTGGACCCAATGCAGTTGGTCTGATCTCAATTCAAGACATCTGAGTTTATACAAGGCCTATTTGTCAGAGCTAGAAGTAGGGCCAGGACGACGACTGTCTAAAAGTAGCCTTAATAGTGCCCTGACAGCCCTCAAAAGCTTCTTTAAGTGGCTATGTCAGTTTCATCCTGAGCTATGCCCCAAGAACCCGACTGAGGGCGTGAAGTTTGAGCGAGTCCCCTTACCCCCAGCTCAGAATCTCACGCCAGAGCAAATGGAACAGGTTTGGAAGGCGATCGCCGAGCGTGATGAAACTCGATTGCGAGACTTTGCAATGGTGCAACTGCTCAGTCATAACCTACGGGCAGGGGAAGTCGCGTCAGCGAATGTGGGTGCCTTTGATGGTCGCTTGATCACGTTGACCCAAACTAAGAATAAACAGCCCCGCATTGTGCCGTTGTCTGAACCAGGTCAACAGGCCATCCAGACTTATTTGGAGTGGCGGCGCAGTCAGGGCGAAACATTGAGAGCTGAGAGTCCGTTAATTCTGTCTCATCATCCTGGATGGGAAGGCGATCGCCTCAGCTATCATGGCATTTATTTTGCAGTGGAGCGGATTGGAGCGTTAGCAGGCTTACCGGATCTGCATCCGCATCAGTTTCGGCATACGGGTGCCACGGAGTTATTGCGGATGGGAATAGACCCAGCCCATGCAAGGCTACTGACTGGACACACGGATGAGCGATCGTTTCGACGCTATACCTTAGCGGTAGAGCAAGAGGCAGCAATTGAGGCATTCTATCGACTCAAGGGTGAAAGTCAATCTGCATCAGCGGTGTACGCCAAGGGTTTGAGTCAGGAGCAGCGCCAATTGCTGAAAGCCTTTACTGAGATGACAGGGATGCAGC
>DATNQK010000293.1:0-2666 GCA_036704065.1 Stenomitos sp. | reverse complement strand
AACTCTCATCCAGGTATTTTTGGCGTCCGTTGCATCGATCAGTATGCGTCTGATGCAAGACGATCTTCCCTAAGCCTCATGCTTGCAAAATTTTTGCCATTAGCTCTGGTGCAATCCAAAAACCTGCTTTTTGGGTAAGTTCCTCAATTGTGGGTTGCAAAGATGGCAGTTTGCCGGATTCTTTAGCTCGGAGCAAAACACCCAGAACCCCTGTTACTTGAAGATCCAAAGATTTTGCAACCTTCCGCCCATCCCGTTCATCAAGCAATATCAATTGAGCTTGCAGTTCTAGTGCTAGTGAGATTGCCTCAGCTTCACCTCTATCCAAGGTTTGTCGCAATAGCTGAACAAAGGACTGATTGCGGACGGACTGAACTTGAATCCACCCAGCATTAACAGCATCTTGAATAGACTGTGAACCAGGCCGATCTTCTACAATTTTCAACTCGTCTATGACAGCGGGTGGAATCTGGATTTGACCGAATTGCTGGCGCAATAGATCGAGTTGACCGACAATTGCCAAATTCAAAATGGGTGAGGTATTACTGACCACGAGCATAGGCAAGATCGTCCTCTAGCTCCTCAGAGCTATAGTGTCGAAGAATGTTGCGCTGAGCGAGGAGCTGTCCAAATTCGTATTTGTTCATCTGAGCCAGTTCTCTGGCTTTGCCGAAGGAGAGCAAATCTTGGGCATAGAGGGCAACCGCTAACTCATGCAGCAATTCTTGTTCAATACGCTGCTCTGGCAGTCGAAGGGCATGAAGGATGGAGTCGGGGATAGAGAGTTGCAAGCTCATGGCTGTCGAACAAAGAAACTATTCATTATTCTAAAATTATTAAGACTAGTGGCTACAGCCTGTAACCTAGTCTTACTGAATTAAGTCTTTCTTATTGAACACTATAGGCAACACCTGTACTAACGTTAGGATTGCAAAAAAAGTTATAATTTTGGGTAATTGCTCTCCATTGCTTATATATAAAAATCTATTCATTGAGGTTTCCTGGCCAGCACCAGATTTTTCTTGATGAGAAGAATGTCAATGTTCTAAACTACAATTACTGTCTAGTTTATGACGTTTCGCCAATTTGATTAGTAAGTTCTGTTGCTCACAGACATCCATTCTGGAAATTAACAAAAATAATGCCATTTCAATATCGCTGAAGTCTTTGTCTATATTAAGATCGCTGTGTAAAGCGTGAGTGATTTTTTGAATTTCTATGGCAGCTAGCCTACGGTTGGCTTCATCTTGTCGAACACGATCAAGGGTTTCTTCGGCATGCTTTTCTCGTTGCCACTGCTCTTCTAAAAGAGATTCAAGTTGAGTATTCCAGCCTCTCTTGAAGCCTAGTCTTCGAGCCATTTCCTCTAATTCATCTTGTTGTAACACAAATTCCTGTTTTAACCGGCCATAAACCCATCCATCTTTCCAGCTTCCTCTTGATTTTTCTCGCAAAATTTCTTGCAATCGATTCAAAAACTCTTGACGCATTTATATTATGCCAAAGATTTTATTGTTAATGGAGATCTGTTTGCCGAGATATTTTTTATGTTTCCTGATTAAACTTTCAGGAATAAGCGTTCTGAAGATTATTCTAAATCCCAAGGTTTTATCTGGTAAAGCCTGAGTTCTACAAATATGGAATTATTAAGTGTTGCAACTTATGCTTGCGAATTGAATTCTGATATCTTTGTCACAATCAATGCAAATTATTTGGTTGCTTCTCTCTGCCCTTTCTCCATCTCATCATTGGAGTTAAGAGTTGAGCCTCAGATTGCTTCGGAAGCTTATCCTATTCAATTCCCTTACTTGTGCATCTGTTTTAGGGAGACAAGCTTGTGCTCCTTATAAATCTTTTATGCTCTCACCACTTCTGTCGTGGCATTACATGAGAAGAGTTTTTAACTGAAACAGGTATAACTGTTTAATCTTTTTTCAAAGAAAAATTTGTTCTAGTGGCAAGTAAAACCAGTGGTTGAGCAATTCTCCCAACGACGAAACCCACCGCCATAGAATACCTATCTTTGACAAGTACCAATGACGCTGGGTTTGGGAGCAATGGAAAAGAGCAGATACGACCAACGTCGTATGCGTCAATTCCTTTCCCTTTAAAGTACCCACTTCACCTAAAGACCAAATCACTTTAGTGCTAGGTGTGTGCAAATATCACAGATAGCGCATTTCCAAAATTGAGGGCGTCTATCTTTGGTCGAAGCAGCGAGGCGACACCCCTACACTACAATGAAGCAATGATTCGGATCTTCAAGCAATCAAAGTTGAGATCCAACCATGGCAGCACAGTCAACCTCTATCACCACTCGTGTGGTTTATCAGTTGGCGTGTCTGCTGGGGATTTGTAGCCTTTGTCTGGGCATGAGTTTAACCTCAACCCTGCTGTGGGCTAGTCCCGTATTAAGTGCTCCTAACAGGATTACGGCTGTTGCAATGATGGATACATTGACACGCGGTGTAGAAAAAACCGTTCTAGATAATGGTTTAACCGTTTTGACCAAAGAAATTCACACAGCACCTGTAGTGAGTGTTCAGGTTTGGTACCGAGTAGGCGCGCGCAACGAAGCTGTTGGCCTCAACGGAATTTCGCACCAATTAGAGCATTTGTTATTTAAAGGAACCCAATCGCGCCCCATTCAATTTGGCCGCTTGTTT
>DATNQK010000292.1:0-2535 GCA_036704065.1 Stenomitos sp. | reverse complement strand
CTGAAGCACCTCCCACTTCTTCAGCAAGGCCTTCATAAATAGCATGGAGTAGCGATTCAGGCAGCGCCAGCAATCGAGCGCCATCGCGATTTTCAATCAGCCCTGCTTCAAGATCCCCTTGAATATAAACTTCAGGAGCGAAGTAGTTGCTCGTTAATTGAGAGTCTCGAATTAATTCTTTAACTGAAAGCATGAAGTAGGTCCTCGTATATCTGTGCCCAGAAGCATTACGCTATCTTCTGCAAGGTAGTTTTAGTCTGGAGCAGAGTAGTATAAACAGCTTCAAGATAGGGTTTTAGCAGCGCAACTTGTTCTGGAGATAGATCGCTTTTTAATTGCTCTAGCAATAACTGATAAAACGCTAAAACAAACTCTTGGAGCTGATATACCTCAACAACAGTTGGCAACCACTCTAGAACCCGCCGATTGAGGTACTCTGGGTTATCCAGCAGCATGGCCATTGCAGCGTAGCGCAGTACTGAAAGCCAATACACCACGGTACGCTCCAACAACTGCGAGTCGGAACCCAAAAATTCTTCGGTTAAGTAATCCGCAGCAGGCTGTAGAATTGCTAACTCGCGATCGCGAATATATTCATAGGCTTCAATGCGCTCTGCCAAAGCCTGTGTTTCGTTGTGAAACCGATCCAAATCGGCATCACTTAAATAGTGATCATCTGCCGCGTAGAGTAAAGATTGCAGTGCAGTATCCATGATTGTGCTTCCTCTAAAATAAGTCCGATAAGTCGCTCAGGCTCAGTTCCGTATTGCTAGTCGGAGGCGCAAACTTAGGAATCACGCCAATGTGAGGGCTACCCTCCCAAACAATACAGCGCAAAAAATTCCGAACACTCATGTCTAGAGAAAACGATTGAGACCCCTCTGAGCCAGGCAAAACAGACAGGGCAGAGGTTTTCCAGGAAATGGTAGAGAAAAACGCTTTCACACTCAGCTTGCGCCAATCTTCTGGGGCAAGAATGGTAGGCGCTGCTTGCGATCGACTACCTGCCCAAGAAAATGTGCCAAAAAAAGTTTGAACCGTTTGGGTTTGCCAAAGGTACGTATCCATTACTTCAGATATTCCCCATGCTGGAGCCGTTTTTCAATATCTCGAGCAGTTGCACCTTCGGTTTGCCAGAAGGTGGCCGCATCAATTCGATCTTGTTTACCAAGCAAAAACTTGCAATAGGTTTCGCCCATGGCATAACACTGAATTTCAATGCAGTTGAGCGATTTTTGAATCAATCCGCTAAAGAATCCTGCAAATAAACCCGCGTAGAGATGGCATACCGGCTTGCCCACATCTCCTAAAGTTCTGGCCACTGCGGAGTCAAACACATTAATGAACATGAAGCCATTCTTCTGTTCATTGAGATCCACTTCCCAGTTACCCCAACCTTGACTCGCAAAGGGCCACCACCAAGTCTCCAGAATAAACGGGAGGCTAGAGTCCTTGGCATCTACGCCAAATTCTTTGAAAAACCAAGCCTTAAACGCATCTGCATCGCAATGGCCCCACTGCAGACCCATGCTATACATCACAACCGAGGAAGCAGTTCCCACTTCCTCTTCCAACCCCTCAATCAAAGCAACAATAAAGTCTTCCCCTGCAAAAATATTGCGAGCGCCATTCCAGTCAATTACGCTGCCAGAGCGAGTATCAAACGAGAAGAAATCACTAAAACGGTAGTGATGGTGACGATGGGGATATTTTTGCTTAAGCGAGTGATCAACTGCTTGAGAAAAGTTGAGTAGGGGACTAGAATTTTCAGAGGTTGTTAGAACCACGATGCGTATTCCTCCTGGGGCAGGATTGCTGAAAGCTTTGTTACAGTAGGCGAGACAAAAGCCATTTAAGTCTTAAAAACAGATGAAACAGTTACTTATATAGACTTCAAAACAATCAACTTGTTGTTTTAGTAGTTGAACTTGCAGCAGGTTTAAAACCCTTCTTCAAGCAGCTCTGTCAATCTGACTTATTTAAGATTCCCCTTCACTTAACCCAACTGAACAAGGGAAATAGGAATCCTAAAAATCTCGATATACACCGATTACCCGCCTTACAGAAAGGCGAAGGCAGGCAATAGAAGGCGACGGGTTGGTATTTTAGGCGTGCACCAGGCTTGAAAATTTTAAATGGGCCGGGGTTGCTGCTAAATAGGTTGAGATGACGGCTTACGCGAGCAACGTGATTTAGCGCAGGCAGGAATGGGCTTACTAAAGTAAGGAGGCGTGTCGATCCCCGTCTTATGAAACCATGTGTTTTTCACGAAACAGTATGGGTTCAAAATTCGCTCTAGCCAATGCCGCCTAAGATGCTTTTTTAAGCTCCATGCCACTATGAGTTCATCCCCCAAACTTTCTCCGATGGCAGGCTACTATGTACGCCGCCTGATGCAGTTGCAAAAAGACTCCATCTTACAAGCTGCCTCAGCTGCCTCAGATGAATTGATATCGGAGAGCGTTTCGTTAGAACCAGAAGAGATCCTCAATCAGCTACAGTTGACGGACTCGGAACGTTTGCAACGCATCAATA
>DATNQK010000291.1:0-3528 GCA_036704065.1 Stenomitos sp. | reverse complement strand
TCGCCCGTTCCACGAGTTCCGGCTTGCCAGAGGAGACACCCCGAGCAATCAGTGCATAAACCGCGAGATAAGATGCAACGGCAGAAGGTCTCGTTGCCTCTCGCTCGAACAATTCTTGTTGTTCGGAAACGGTGAGGTATTCCCGAAGTTGCTGAATAAACCGTAGAAAATCGTTGACGCTCAGCCCAGACTGATCATCCTGATTGCCATCAATGCCATCGCGATCATCAAGCATGGATTGCAACAGAGATAAACCTTTAGAGCGTGCTTCTGCTTCAGGTTCTGAGCCATTGAGCAACTCCAGGATGCGGTAAGGACGCAGCTTATAAAGGTCGCTGCGGATGTCCGCCTGGACGTCAGGAAAATGCTGTTCTTGGGTCAACAGATCCAGCCCTGCTTGGAGAGAACCCGCAGCAGCTTCAAACTGGCTTTGCTGCCATTGGTCGCGGCCTAATTCCAAATTGGCGAGGGCCATCGCCAAAATGACATCTTCTTCTGAGGTGCCTGCTTGGGTGGGTACTCGATTTAGATCAATCGGACGTTGAAGATAGTTAGCGCCAAGATCTAGAATTTGTTGATAATCACCCACTTCTTGCAGCAGTAACAGTACGCCAGCTAACTTGCCGTCCACAATCTCCAACGTTTGAGGTGGCTTCGCTTCTGGTGGAGATTCAGTCTCAGGGTCTTCTGTCCAAGATTGGTCATAGGCCTTGCGCTTTTCAGGATCTGCAAGAACCACGAATGCCTCTTCAAGCAATTGCTTACGTGTTGCGATCGCCGCACTCGAGTACTCTTGGCGAGGCAATTGCTGCAGCCGATCTTCAAAGGCCTGTTGCAGTTGTTCGGGCGTGGCCCGAGTCGGCACACCTAGAATTCTGTAGAAGTCTAAGGAAATTTGCACAATGAATGTCCTTGCCAGCCAATAAACGAGTAATTAAGAACTCCGTTGACGAAGATTCGAGACAACAGACCAATTTGGGAATATCATAACCTGCGCACCCTAACCAACCGTATACTCGAATAGAAGTTCGTTGGTAGTCTGTCTTTTTTAAGTGATAGCCAGCACTTAAACTGAAACTCATTTTAGGCTTCAGCGACCTATTTGCTTATAGTAATCTCCACGACACTAATTTTCTTTTAAGCTACCCAACACCTCGATAAAGGATAATTCATGGTTCAGGAACGCGTTCTCCCTCAAATATCGGCCCCTCCTATCGTACTGACTCGTGAGGAAGGCCTGATGCTATATAAAGATATGGTGTTGGGGCGCATGTTTGAAGACAAGTGCGCCGAAATGTACTACCGCGGTCGAATGTTTGGTTTTGTCCACCTCTACAACGGGCAAGAGGCTGTTTCCTCAGGTGTCATTAAAGCCATGCGCTCTGATGACTATGTCTGTAGCACTTACCGCGACCATGTCCATGCCCTCAGTGTGGGTGTACCTGCCCGCAATGTCATGGCAGAACTATTTGGCAAATCGACGGGCTGCAGTAAAGGTCGGGGCGGCTCTATGCACCTGTTTTCGGCAGAGCATAACCTCCTGGGTGGGTTTGCCTTTATTGGTGAAGGCATTCCGATTGCAACGGGTGCTGCATTCCAAACCCACTACCGCAGACATGCACTGGGCGATCAAGGCGCCGATCAAGTAACGGCTGCGTTTTTCGGAGATGGAACCACAAACAACGGTCAATTCTTCGAGTGTCTAAACATGGCCGCACTCTGGAAACTACCCATTCTATTTGTGGTTGAAAATAACAAGTGGGCCATTGGTATGGCCCATGAACGGGCTTCCTCCAAAACCGAGATCTATCAAAAAGCCAGCGTCTTTGGTATGCCTGGGGTTGAAGTGGATGGCATGGACGTTTTAGCTGTGCACGCCGTGGCACAAGAAGCTGTACGGCGTGCCCGTGCGGGTGAAGGTCCAACCTTGATTGAGTGTTTGACCTATCGGTTTAGAGGTCATTCGCTGGCCGATCCAGATGAACTGCGTCCGAAGGATGAAAAGGATGAATGGTTCGCCCGTGATCCACTGAAGAAATTTGAGGCCCATCTCCTGGAACAAAAGCTTGCCAGCGCTGATGATCTGAAGTCGATTCAGCAAACCATCCAAGCGGTGGTGGATGAAGCGGTTGAATTTGCCGAACAGAGTCCTGAGCCAGACCCCAGCGAACTGCATCACTACATTTTTGCTGACAACTAGCCGTTGCGGCAGCTAGATGTCACCCGTTTCCTTGGAGCCTACATTTTATGGCGCTAGGGAAGCGGGTTTTATTTGCTTTGTAGAGCGCTAAGCCGGAATCCCGTTTCTGTGCACACTGCTTGCAGGGCGCAGTCCCAAGCTTCAATATTTAAACGCTCAACGTAGGCAAAATCGTATAGGATGCCTACGGTTTTGATATGACCCCACTCCGGCTGACTCAAGAGGCGATCATAAAATCCCCCGCCGTAGCCGAGGCGATATCCTTGGCGATCGCAGGCTACAGCGGGCACCAAAATTAAATCCACTTGTTCAGGCTTCAGTTGGGGAAGTGTTGGCAACGGCTCTAAAATACCGAAGCGTCCTCGCTGTAACTGGTGAGGCTGATCAGGCTGCCACTGGTGCCATAGAAGATCTGTGCCATCGCATCGTGGTAGCCCCCATAGGTGTGTAGTCCTATCCTGTTGCCATAAAGCGCTTAGGTCAGGCTCTTTGCGGGTGCTTTGGTAGACCAAAATGCAGTGCGCTTGGCGGAACCAATCAGATTGCTGTAGGTGTTGGCAGATTTGGTTGTTTTTGGTTTCCCATATCGTAGGGTCTAGGCTCTGACGCTGGGCAATCAATTGATGACGGAGGGCTTGCTTTGCCGCTGCGGCAGATTCGGAATGAATAGATTGAGTTACTTCTGCCTCATTGCGTTCGTTCTGACTGATAGCCATGGGTCAGGTTCTCAAGAAAACCGCGCTACGCGCAGCGCGCTGCCAACCAAAATAACCCATCAACGGCCAAGGTGCTCATCACTGCGCCGGAGAAAGCCCACCACGGCACGGTAGAGTGAGAACCCTTGAGAACGCCACGTTGCACAAAAGGCCATAAGCCGCAGAGGCACAACACACTTACTAAAATTCCAACCCACAGTAACCCCCAAGGGGTTTGCATCTGGAGTAAGGCTTGCCGTAGCACTGGAACGGCTTGACTCACATCGGCTTGCATCGCTTGTCGCCAATAGGGCATCAAATGCACTACCCAAAAATAGAGATCGGTCACGACAGTGCCCAGCAGGGAACCGAGATAGAACAACGCTCCGGTCAGGTGTTGGCGTCTGAGGATGAACGCAATGGCTAAGGGCACACCAATGGCTTCAATGGGTAAATGGATGAGGGGTTCCCAACGAAACCAGCCCCAATAAATAGAACCCGCCAGCCAGCTGAGCGAAAAGCCAATGATTAGATCGCCGAACACCGCTGCATTGCCTCGGCGGCGCAATCCAATGCCTAGAACGACCCAAAAAACGGTTGCCAGCAAACTTACCCAGGGCCACATGCGTACCA
>DATNQK010000290.1:0-6119 GCA_036704065.1 Stenomitos sp. | reverse complement strand
AACGTCAGGGTTTGCAAGTGGCGCTCAATTTTGAGTTTCGGTTTATCCCCGCTTGGATGGCACTCAAAGCCCAGCTTGAGTCGTTTTATGTGGGCAAGGTGCGCTTGATCAAAGTGGATTGGTTGGTGCCGGGTCGTGCTGATGCCAATCGTCCTTGGAGTTGGCACGCTAGCACTCAAGCGGGTGGTGGATCTTTAGGGGCGTTGGGTTCCCATAGCTTTGATTACATCAGTTGGCTGTTTGGCCCTGTGAAGCAATTGTGCGGACGGTTGGTGACTTCTGTGGGGTATCGACCCGATCCGGTGAGTGGAATGCCCAAAGCAGCGGATGCGGATGACACCTGCATGGTGATGCTGGAATTACAGGATGGAACACCTGTACAACTGAGCATTAGTGCGACGGCCTACAATGGGCGCGGTCATTGGGTGGAGGTGTATGGCGATCGCGGGGCTTTGGTTTTAGGCAGTAATCATCCTTCAGATTATGTGCATGGCTTTCAGTTGTGGGGTGCGCAAGATGGTGCGCCCTTGGCTGAATTGCCCATTCCCCCAGAGTACGAGTTTGCAAAAACCTATCCCGATGGTCGTATTGCGCCCGTGGCACGGGTGATGGAACACTGGCTCGACTGCATTGAGCGCGGCCAAACTTCGGCACCTTCGATCCATGAGGGGGTTTACTCGCAACTGCTGATGGATCTCACTCGCGAATCTCATGAAACAGGGTGCTGGGTGGACGTGCCGGATATGGATACCTTTCTAGAAAGCACTACTCGCTAAGACGAAGGGTAGTCTTGGCCATCTGCGGCGGAGTCTGTTTGCGGCTTGTATACTGTAGTGTAAACAAGTGTGAACCGACCAGGTTTGGCAACGTGAATCCACAAACAGAACCGAACCATTCTGCTTCAGTTGAGGAAAAGGCACCCTCAGAGAAAGTCCTGTGTCAGCATTGCCTGCGCACTGCCACCAATGGCATTAAATGCAAGGGGCTGTGTGTGGCAGATAGCGACTACTAAGCGATGAAGAACAAAGCTAGATAATCCAGCTAGATATATCCAGGAAGTGAGCTTCCTAGGCTAGGCCAAGCTTTTGTAGGACGGATCGTGTTGAGACGATATGGCGATCTAGTCCCAGTCTCTGCGGTTCAATCCCTAGCGCCAGACCGATCAGTTGGGGTAGGTGTAAGATAGGCAGTCCTAGTTTTTGGCCGATGGTTGATTCTACCTCTGGCTGGCGTGAATCTAGGTTCAGGTGGCACAACGGACAAGGGGTGACTAAACAATCCACACCTGCGGCGATCGCAGCTTGAATTCTGCCCCCTGCCATTTGGAAAGACTGCTCTGTTGCATAGCTAGAGATAGGCCACCCACAGCATTGGGTGCGGCCTGGATACAGTACAGGCGTTGCGCCAATAGTCTCGAACACGTTCTCCATTGAGGTGGGATTGACGGGATTGTCAAAAGGAATGGAGTGTTGTGCCCGAAGTAGATAACAGCCATAAAACGCGCCGCATTTTAGGCCACTGAGTTTGTGTTGAACTCGGCTTGCTAGTTGCTCTAAGCCATAATCACCCACAATGGCCCATAGCAAATGTTTGACTTCGCTGCTGCCGCGATAGGGACTACATCCTTGTTCTTTCAGTAACCCATTCACTTGGTTGAAATAGTCTGGTTCGTCGGTTTGGGCCTTTTTGAGCCGTTCATCCACATGACCAATCACGCCTTGACAGGTGCTGCAATGGGTCAACAGCGGTAAGTTCAATTCTTCGGCAAGGGCAATATTGCGGGCGTTGACGGTGTCTTCCAGCAATTGCGAGGTTTCTTTAAACGTGCCCGATCCACAGCAGGCTGCTTGTTTCAGTTCAATTAACTCGATTCCTAGGGCCTGGGTTAGCTCATGGGTGGACATATACAGCTCACGGCATGCACCTTGAGCGACACAACCAGGAAAATACGCATACTTTAGTGGAGAGGCAGACATGAGATACAGTCCCAATGAAGGACAATGTTAACGAACCACTCAGCAATCTAGAGCAGACTGGTGTTTAACACCACAGTACGATCCTAGTCTACGCCTGAGCTTAAATCATCTCTAAGTCGGATTGAGCGATCGCCTCAACAAGCATCTTGAAAAGTTTTCTCCAACCCCCAAAGCAATGAAGTCGTAAGGCGGCAGACAACACCAAACATACACAAATAACCTCTTTAGCATCAGCCTCAACGCAGTGTTAGGGGACTGACTATAACAATTTTACAAAGCCCTCCTGCTCAAAATGCCGATCAGTTGTTGATGCTTCAGTCATTCCACGTTGACGCATCAAAACAAAACTAACTGCATCACACAACGAATAAGTTTTGTCTTGCCGTTCCATCAACAATTTCATGGCTTCTCGATGCAGTTGTTCATCTACCCAAACTGTTTCAATATCTGGATTATTGAGCAGATCCATCACAAACGCCAACACCGCAGCACGAGGAAACCGACGTATCAATGCCAAAGCAATCAACTCAGCTAAAACATAACTATGAGTCACATACTTTTTGTTGATTATCCTGAGAAACTGCACTGCTGCTTGATGCTGTAGCTCATTTTGATGGACATAACACAGTAATCCTGACGTGTCTAAAAGCACAAACCGACCTTACCCTTCGTACTCACTTGCATAGGCTCTTGCAAGGTCAGCATCAATGCTTTCATTATCTACACCAGTTGCATGTCCAAAGTTTATTATCCCGGCATGATTTCTGAATTTTTGTCGAGCTTCTTCTTGCTGTTCGGCTGAATGCAAAATCTTACTGACACTACTACTTTGATAGCTGACTACAGTCACAATCCATTCAGTAATAGACAGACCGACAGAATTAGCCTTCTGCTGTAAATCTGCATAAACTTCGTCACTTAGTTCCAAAGTCAACTGTTGACTCATGTGTCCTGAAGGGTGTGTGGTAAGGGTTTGACAGGTTTATCAGTAATTATAGCGGTTGTTCCAGAGCTAGATGAATTACCTTTCAGCTTAATTATGACAGATATCCTTGATACACTGTTTCCAACAAAAACTTAAGCTACCTAACGGCTTGCGCTTCACCGGACGGAGAGAATGCTTGACTTGTATCGTAAACGATAGCGTGTGCTGCCTAACGAGTGCAAGCGCTCGTTAGGTAAGATATAAAAGGGAATATATCGTTTTTAAACTTGTTAAAAAATACAAAAAATTTTAAGTTTAACAAATCAAATAATTATATAAGTTACTCTACTTTTGTTGGCTCAAATAAATATGCCAACTCTCCATGACGACCTGATTTTTCTTCGGCATCGCAAATCTTTTTGACATCATTAGTGATGCTATTCTGCTTGTATTGATAACGACCTATGTAATAATATTGTTTGTCATTTTTCCTCTCTTTCAGAAATACAGGAAAAATCGTTTTTGGCTGTTGAGATAGTAAATATGCTTTTGCTTGGACACGAGGAGCGTTACCTGCTTGAATTTGCTTAGGAGCATCTGGATTTTGCTCTTTATTAAAACAACCCGCTAAAATTTTTTATCCCTTTGAGGTAGATAAGTTTGATTCTCTCCTCCAATGATTTGTTGAATTTCTTTGCGAGAATATAGTTTACCTTTTACAAGTTCCATATCAAGACTCTTAAAAAGAAATATCAATACCTAACTCTAATTAGATCTACTTTGTTAGTATTTCTACTGCATAAGGCTAAATACGCAGTTAATTCGCAGTATATCTCCCCGATCTAGGTAACTATACTGACTTGTTGAAGTATATCATTCCAATTCAGGCAGGGTATACTGCAAAGTTCCGTATATCTGCCGAATTATATCTTCATGTGCAAGGAAAATATCTTAACATCGGCTATTCGTTGCTCATGTTATTTTTTGCTTTCCAACTTCGTCCTTTTGTGGAAAATTTCTCGACCATGTAAGAGATTCAGTTGGCCTAAAGTCCTACTCTTATCGCACCGAAGAAAGCTTGTTTACTGGGTTCGCAGATTTATCCTTTTTCCTGGCAAGCGCCATTCTCCTGAAATAGATGCTATAGAACTTGAAGCCTTTCTGATGCATTTTTACGGATAACCTCCCTACTTATGTCTCTTGAGAGGGGGGAAACCCGACTTTCCTTTCCGGTCAATTTCTATCACTATAGAAACCGAAGCGATCGTGCTGCCAAAGGACAATTGCAATGCAAACAGGCTACGACATCGATAAGCGCAAGCTACTTTCCAGCCTCAGCCACGGCTCAATTTTCTTTAGCCCGCTGCTGCTGACCATTGGTATTCCCCTGAGTGTGTTGTTTGTTTCCGACGACCCAGTCGTGAAACAGAATGCTAGGGAAGCCATTAATTTCCACCTAAACGTGTGGGCTTTAGGCGTAGTTGCTGGAATCATTGGCTTTTTCTGGTGGACGCTTATCTTGATTCCCTTGATTGGGGTGCTGGGCGCAATCCTGCTGATCATGACCTGGATTGAACCGATCTTTGCCATCCTTAAATCTTTGAACAATCCTGACCAAGCGTTCCGTTATCCCTTTATCTTTCGCATTCTGTAATCCATTTCAACGCTCAGCAATACGCACTAGGGGATGGAAGCCCAGCTTCTATCCCCTTTGTTGTTTCTATTCATTGCTGTAGAGCTTTTGCCATAGATTCAGCATCTTAGACGGCAGTGAGCCTAGGAATAAAGGTTCCTTTGCTGTTATAGGTTGAGCTTTAGCTGTTCAGGTGTAGAACGTCAGCTATCAGCTGATTGAACGCGCTGATACTGTGCCAAAAACCTCTTTAGCAGAAAGAACAGCAAAAAGGCTCCCCATAATCAGATGACACATCAGCACCCCAAAGGCAACCCAGTACACCCCAAACTGAACGGTAGCCAGCAGAGACACAGCAAATAGAACGGTATAGACAACATCAAATTTCAGCGTGAACTGGGGCTTGTCATCTACATTCAACAAAATTGAACCCGCCATTTTGAGCGAGGTTGGAATAACAGATAAACAAATTAAAATTAAAACTGGAATTGCAGGAATCCACTTCTGACCCATCAGTAGCGGCACATAAAACACTGAAAGCGAAGACTGTGCCACTACAACCAACGTAATTAAAGGAATAATCGTCTTTAAACTTTTAAAATATTCATACTTCAGCTTGTCAGGTTCCTGCCGCAAGCTACATAAATGTGGATATAGCGCCCAAATAAAGGTATTCACAATATTCATCGTGATTCCAGAGCCTGCATTAAAGGCAAAATAATAAAGCCCCAAGGCATCTAAACTTAAAAACTTTCCTACAATTAAATAATCAAGATTGGCTCTTAACTTATTTAATAACTCAACCCCTAAAACATTTCGGCTAAACCCTGCAACCTGATGCCATTCCTTAAACGTAACGTGACGCGGCATTTTCCAAGAAGATTCTCGGAAATTTACAATAATCCAAAGTAACGTAGAAAAGAACATCGACAATGCGATCGCCCAGATGCCGAACTTCAGCAGCACAAGGACAACAATCATCGAATTAGAGACAATAGACTGTGCTGCATGAATGACCGCAATCTCCTTCATGCGGTTTTCGCGTTCTATTAGGGCTGACTTAATGAGAAAGAACGGGAAAATTAAATAGGTGAGTGCAGAAAAGCATAAAGGCAAAAATAAATCGGAATTGCCATAGAAAATAGAAATAGGATAGGCAATCAAACACTGAACAATAAAAGCCGTAATGCAAAGAATCCAATTGATCCAGAAAGAACTATCGCAAATATCCTTGAGCTGCTCTTGTTTGGCTTGAACAATTTTTGCTGAAATGCCGCTTCGAATGAAGACAAAAGCAAAATCAAACGAGACATATAGGATAGCCATCAGGCCATATTCACTTTTGCTAAAGGTATGAGCTAGAGCTAAAGTAGTGGCAAAACGAAAAACTCGGCTAGCGAGTTCAGCACCCCCTAGCCACCCCATATTGCGAAACACACGACTCGCCACTAGTTTTTTTGCTTTAGCCAGGACCATGATTGAATAAAAATAGGAATAATGAATCAATCTTAAGGATTGAAATAAGATAAGCTGCAAATTCTGAGATTGCCCTAATTAAAAATTAGGGACAAAACAAAGCAAAAAA
>DATNQK010000289.1:0-16070 GCA_036704065.1 Stenomitos sp. | reverse complement strand
ACCCTGGCGGCTATTGGGGATTGTTTTTTACGCACGGTACAGCCCTCAGTTTAGGATTTCTGCTCTTCAGCCACGAGTCGGGCTTAGGCTGGATTGTCCTCAGCTTGGTGTGGACTGTTCGACTATTTACAGGATGGTTACTAGGAGTTTGGTACCTCAAGGATAAAGTGGCCACCCGACTTCTGTGGTTGGTTCCCCTGAGAGACTTGCTCAGTTTTGGCCTTTGGAGCTACGGATTGTTGGGTAATCAAGTGTGGTGGAGAGGTCAAAAATTTCGGATTTTGAAAGGTGGTACGTTATTCCCAATTGGCTCTGGACAGCCCCTTGAAACTACATTCGCTAAAGCTGGCTCTTCGTTGCCTTAGGAGTGAAACGTTGCACTTGTTTTCTAAGGGAATGGATGACCTGTTTAGGGTAACAAGTCCGCAAGGGCATAAAATCACCAGCAAAATTAATGCCCGATAGACCCATCCGGCAGGGGGATCTAAATTTAGCAGGGGCGGTAAGAGAGCAATGGAGATCGCCAACAGAACCACAATGGGCGTATAGCGTAGGGCAAATCGGGTAATAAATTTTTCCGTAGCGGCCTTTTTACGGCTGGCATGTTTTACTAAATCGAGAATGCGGGCAATGGAAGATTCGCTAAAGCGCTTGGTAACGTCGACCCGTCCAATCAGCGCTGCTATCGGTAGAAAATTCCCAGAAAATGGCTGAATTTTTTGGCACTTTAGCAGATCCCAGTCGTCTTCGTTTATTATCGGCATTGGCGGTGCAAGAGCTTTGCGTGTGTGATCTAGCGGCCACGACCAAGATGGGAGAATCGGCTGTGTCTCATCAGTTGCGTAATCTGCGATCGCAGCGTTTGGTTAACTATCGTCGTGAAGGACGAAATATCTACTACAGCTTGGCGGATCGGTATGTTGTGAACCTGTACGCAGATGTCGCAGCCCACCTAGACGAGCAAGGGACTTGACTATCATTAGGGGTGTATTAATGAGAAGCAGAACAGTTCATATCGCAGTACTCAGTTCAATAATGCTGCTATTGGGAAGCACTACAGGGGCCATTCCCCCGCTTTCTGCCCAACCGCAACTGAGCGAACAGTCCAAGCTTGTCATTGATGGCATTGGCCCAATTCGGGTTGGCATGACCGTTGCAGAAGCAGAACAATCGTCAGGAATACAACTTAAAGAACAGGGTGGTAGAGCAGGCAATGGCAGTTGTTATTACCTGCGCCCTCAAAGTGGTCCCCAAGGTTTGGGGTTTATGGTAATTAGCAACCGCGCAGATCAGCGCATTGTACGGACTCAGGATCGAATTGCGCGGGTCGATGTGTATAGAGATAGTCGCATTACGACCTTAAGCGGTGCCAAAATTGGTGATACAGAAGCTCAGGTCAGAGCACTTTATCCAGGCCGCATTCAAGAGACACCCCATAAGTACACCAGTGATCAAGGCGGTCATTATCTCACCTATGTTCCTAAGGATGCGGCAGATCAAAACTATCGGCTCATCTTTGAAACCCTGAATGGTCGTATTACTGCCTTTCGCGCAGGCAAACGACCGGAGGTTGATTTTGTAGAAGGTTGTGCGTAGGCTGCGTAGAATCCAATCTTTGGCTGAAGACAGCTTTTAACGTGACCTCAAAATGGCACCAAAAGGCTTTTGCAGGGGATGCAGTTCTATTGCAAAAGCCTTACATGATATATGCAACCAACCCTCTAGGGCATACTGAAATTAAGTTCCCTAGGTTGACTTTGCCCTAAAGACTATGCCGCTCAGTTTGCCTTTAAACCGTACCCTATCGGATATGCCGTCTTGGACCAAGATATTGGCCCCAGCCTTAACGATTGTGCTGAGCTACGGTGCAATTGTACAGCTCCAGTTGCAGCGCCTAAAGCAAATCGAAAGTAAGGGAAATCAAGACCGTTCTAAGACAGAATACGTGCTTGAAGCCACTCAAACGAAGGCAAGCCTTGACCTACTGGCTAAAATGCCTGACTTTGGGTTTCGCAACTTAGTGGCCGATTGGTCGTTTCTCAATTTTTTGCAGTACTTTGGGGACGATAAAGCCAGAGCCAAAACAGGATATCGAGTTACCCCAAATTTCTTCCAAGTCATTGTTAGTCGCGATCCGTTGTTTTTAGAGGTTTACCCATATCTCTCGGCCAGTGTCACCCTCTATGCAGGCCAACCACAGCAAACTGTTCAACTGCTGCAACAAGCAATTAATAAAGTCCCCGCTTCAAAACAGACAGACGCTTACTTCCTATGGCAATCTAAAGGAACCGATGAACTGTTATTTTTAGGTCGCACTAAAGACGCACAGCACTCTTATGAAATGGCTTCAGCTTGGGCCAGTAAATCTTCAGATCCTGTTCTTCAGGGAATTGCTCAGCGATCGCAGCAAACAGCCCGATTCATCGCCTCTAATCCCAACAGTAAACGCGCCAGAGTTGGAGCGTGGTTTACAATCCTCAGCAATGCCGTTGATGACTCAACCCGTCAGTTTGCAGTGCGGCAAATTCAGTCCTTGGGTGGCACAGTCAAGATTGACAATGGCCTTCTGCAAGTTAAACTTCCCAAAATAGATTAAAGCTACCTTCAAAGTTTAATAAAACGAATAGGAAAAGTTGCATTCTGAATATTGATCACACAGGCATCTAGCTTAGACGTTTTAACAACTCGTAATAATAGGTTTAGAGCCCACTGTCCCTTGAAGATCAGCGTTCTTCTTGATACCTCAAAACTAGGCAACACCTTGGATTCAGTAGTCTACAATACAGTCCGGATCTAAGAGGACTGTTATTCATGAAAAGAATATTTATTAATATCCTTTTATCTTTAACGTACGCGTAAGCTTCATCACCCATACAAACACACGCTTCTAGGGTTCCGACTGATAGCAGTCTTACGAGGCTTCAGTGCTGGTCCAAGAGAGGCAAGTTAGACAATTAGGCATCCATCAGTTTGTTGCCTAAGCATAGCTCTAGCTACACGGAGGGATAAAAGCCCGGGAGGAGTTTCAGCTCACTGAGTTGGAAGTCTACCTGGGATTTTTCGCTGTTCAAAAATAAACATGCGATGCAAATATTTCTTTGCAATTCCTCTGGATAGAAAGAAAACCGTTTGCTAACGTTATGAAGCGCACTATTTTTTGTGCAACGAATAAAGCAATGGATAGAGACTGCAATTCATTGATAAGAATGTGATCTTCTAATCCGATGCTCGGTAGCTTTGTTCAGACTTCACAGGTAGATCCCTTCGATCTGCTTGCAAAGGCAGGGGGAATTTCAGATGGATTATGTAACGCTTCAGAATTGCTGTAACGTCTGCTATTGATTCAATCTCTACTTAAATAATCTATGAAAGTTAGGTCTCTACTGTCTTACATCGTTTTGTTTTGCATCACGCTGTCATTGATGATCGCTTGTTCTAACCCTGCATCTCAGATGAAGACAGAGACGAGCGGAAGTCCTTCGCCTGGTGTTACAACTGTGCGCTTAGGGTTTAGCGCATGGCCAGGTTGGTTCCCGTGGCAAGTAGCCCAAGACGCTAAAATTTTCCAAAAACACAATGTTGCCGTTGACCTTAAATGGTTCGATGGTTACCTAGAATCCATTAACACGCTCAATGCCTCACAAATTGACGCCAATAGTCAAACCCTAGGAGATACAGTTAGTTCTGTGTCTGGGGGTGCCGATCAGGTTGTGGTTTTAGTCAACGACAACTCTACAGGTAACGATAAGATTATTGTTCGTGAGGGCATTAATTCTGTTGCTGACCTTAAAGGTAAAAAAGTAGCGGCTGAGGAAGGCACCGTCGATCACTTCTTGCTCCTTCAAGGGCTAAAAAAGGCCGGCTTATCACCTACGGATATTAAATTTGTACCCCTTGAGACTGGAAAAGCTGCTGCGGCCTTTGTGGGTAAGCAAGTCGATGCTGTGGCTGTCTTTGCACCCTTTACCACTCAAGCCCTCAAGCTCGAAGGGAGCAAAGAATTATTCAGTTCTAAGGATTTCCCTGGTTCTATTTCTGACCATCTTGTTTTTACCCGTCAATTTGTCTCCGAACATCCAGAAGAAGTACAAGCAATGGTTGATACTTGGTTTGATACCCTTGCGTACATCAAAGCGAATCCAGAGCAATCTAACGAAATTATGGCTAAACGCGCAGGGGTAAGTCTTGATGAGTATAAAAACTATGCAAACGGCACCAAAATATTCACTCTTGAGGAAAACTTGAAGGCATTTGAACCTGGCCAAACCATGGCCTCTCTTTCATTTGCTGCTCAGGAAATGAGCACCTTCTTGTCCGATGTAGGTCTTGCGAAAACGAAACCTGATTTAACCAAACTCTTTGATGATCGCTTCGTCAAAGCATATGCGCAAAAGGCAAAGAAAGTCTAAAGCAGTTTACTGCGGTTTCCCCATTGAAGCTTAGTGCCATGCATCAGGAACCTGGATCGATTCAGCCATACTTAAAGCCAAAGCATCTGCGACCTACCACCTTCTGGAGATTGGCGGAGGATATTCCTCGTCCGCTCAATATAGGTTTGGTCATCACCTCCATTGGTTTGCCTTTACTCTTGTGGTGGTTAATCACAACCGTGGGGCAAGTAGATCCAAAGTTTCTGCCTTCGCCAAGTCAAGTTGCAGCCGCCTTCGGGCGGCTATGGAGTTCCGGTGAACTAAAGCAGGATATAGTGGCTAGCCTATGGCGGGTTGGCGTTGGATTTTCCTTGGCGGCATTGCTTTCTATCCCCATCGGTGTGTTGATGGGGAGTTTTGCTAGCGTTCGTGCCCTAACGGAACCGCTATTTGGTTTAGTGCGCTATATGCCAGCTCCTGCCTTTATTCCATTGTTCATTCTTTATTTAGGCATTGGCGAAGAACCTAAAATCATGCTGATCTTCATCGGTGTGTTTTTCTTTAATGCTTTGATGGTGATGGATACCGTTAAATTCGTGCCGAAAGATCTGATTGAGTCTACGTTTATTTTGGGGGGTAATCGGATTGCAACCTTATTACAGGTTATTTTTCCGTATGTCTTACCTGGAATTTTAGATGCCTGCCGCATTAACTTAGCAGCTGCGTGGCAATTGGTTATAGTCTCTGAACTGATTGCTGCGACAGAAGGGTTGGGACGGCGGATCAGTGTCGCAGGTCGTTTTTTAAAGACGGATGAGATCTTTGTCGGCTTAATTGTAATTGGTGTTATTGGCTTGTCCTTCGACTTACTCTTTCAATACTTGCTGCGAGTGTCATGTAAATGGTCTAGCCAAAAGCGCGCCTAGTAAGTGATTGAAAAATGGTCTTTAACGAAAAAAGGCAATACGTTATTAAATTAAGTAAAAATTTGATGCATTGATTTTGTTTTTTACTCAGTCTTCTTAACTCATAAAATTTGTGAGTGCGAAGTCGGAGGTAGCCTCTTTCTAGCCAGTGAAGACTTTTTCTTATTTGCTTTGTTTTTATTTGTAGTAACTCTCATTATTTAAGAGGAACCAAGAATGTACTTGCAAATTAATTCTTTATACAAAACCTTTACAACCAAAAGTGGACCTCTGGTGGTTTTAAAAGATATCAATATGAATATCGAGCAAGGGGAGTTTATCTGTGCGGTTGGTGCGTCGGGATCGGGCAAATCCACCTTGCTGCGCCAGATTGCGGGACTCGACCAACCTTCTGCCGGAGAAGTTAGGATCGATGGCAAACTTGTTTCAGCACCAGGGCCAGATCGAGGCATGGTATTCCAGCACTACACTTTATACCCTTGGATGAGCGTTCAAGAAAACACTGAATTTGGACTCAAATTGCTAGGAGTGCCCAAGAAAGTACGGCGCGAGCAAGCCAGTTACTACCTTAATGTGGTTGGCTTAACTCAGTTTGCTAAAGCATTACCCAGACAGCTATCCGGTGGGATGAAACAGCGGGTTGCGATCGCCCGAGCCCTGGCATCGGAGCCCAAAATCTTGTTAATGGACGAGCCATTTGGAGCCCTTGATATTCACACCAAAGAGTCGATGCATGAATTTATGCTCGATCTGTGGAATCGCAGCAACCTGACGATCTTTATGATTACCCACGATGTGGAAGAGGCTGTGTTCTTAGCGAACCGAATTTATGCGTTAGGTGCGCGTCCAGGTACTGTCCGTAAGGAAATGCAGATTAAATTACCGAGTCGGAGTAGTAGTGTTAAACGGCATACCGTGTTTCACGACTATCGCGATGAGCTGATGGATCTCATGCGTCAGCACGGGAAGGAAGCTGTGGCAGCTTAAAGTATTGGCCAAAAGACTTGAGTGGCAGCTACACAGCTTCGCGTAATCATGGATAAATTGGAGAAAGGTGGTTTTAAGCTTTGGAGCGCTGAATTATGCCCATAGCACCTGAAGAGGATAGCAATGCAGCAGAACTGTCTTTAGATGGCTCTGCGTTTGAGAGTGACGCAAAGGTCAAAAAAGACAAGAAAAAGAAGAAACAGAAGAAGGATAAAGCCAAACAAAAGGCCGAGCGCCAGATTGGTTTTGACGAGTTCGAAGAAAACCCCGCCCATAAAAAGCTCAGCAGCGAGTTTTACGAAGCTGAACTGCTCCAGTTACAGCTTGAACTGGTCAAAATGCAATATTGGGTCAAGCAAACGGGCTGCCGCATTGTGATCATTTTTGAAGGCAGAGATGCGGCTGGCAAGGGCGGTACGATTAAACGGATTATGGAGCCTTTGAACCCTCGGGGTTGTCGTGTGGTGGCCTTGGGTACCCCGAGTAACTACGAAAAGACACAGTGGTATTTTCAGCGATATGTCTCTCAGTTGCCTGCTGCGGGAGAGATTGTCTGTTTTGATCGCAGTTGGTACAACCGAGCGGGCGTTGAGCATGTGATGGGTTTTTGCAGTGCAGAGGAATATCAGGAATTCCTGCAAACTTGCCCAGAATTTGAGCGAATGCTTGTGCGATCAGGCATTATCTTGTTGAAATATTGGTTTTCTGTCAGCGATGATGAACAAGAACGCCGCTTTCAGTCTAGAGCTAAAGATCCGATGCGACGATGGAAGTTGAGCCCTATGGACCTAGAATCGCGCGATCGCTGGGTGGAATATTCCAAAGCCAAGGATAAAATGTTTGCCCATACCAATATTCCAGAAGCGCCTTGGTTTACGGTGGAAGCCGACGATAAAAAGCGCGCTCGGCTTAACTGTATTCATCATGTGCTAAGCAAGATTCCCTACGTGGACATGACACCAGCACCCATTGAACTGCCGCCGCGTAAGCAAGCACAGGATTATGTACGGCCTCCTCTAAACGAGCAGTTTTTTGTGCCCCAAACCTACTGATTTTGTTTTGCAAACGTGGAGCTACTGTTCGCTTTGCTCTAGTTGGGTACTAAGTTTCATCAGTTTATTGCGAGTACAACGCAGCCGAGGATGGCGAGGGGCAGACAGATCCAACTGATCTCCAGAGATGCGATACCCAGCAACCCGAAACTTATGGGCACCCAGCACTTTCTGAATTGCTGTGCCGATGTACCAAGCAGACAAGCGTTCTAGAATTGCCGTCGAACCGATCAAGTATTCTTGAATATAGCAATCTTTCCCTTGCTGCTGGTCTGCAATTTTTTCAATTTGTCCTACGGCTTTGCCCTCAACATCTATAACCTGGGTGCCTAATAGCAGTTCTAGATGTAGTTTGGGTTTATTCATTGCTAACTCCAGAAATAAGGCTAATGAGATGGGTTTCTAGCCACTTTTCGTAAGCGAGGGTTGGTATATCTTCTGCATCAAGATCTACGTCCACATCAATCCCGATATCTAAAATTTTGGACCAATCGATTCTCCGCACTTGCAATTGCTTTGCGTCCCATTGACTTTGTAAGGCGATCGCCCATTGCTCTACATAGATGCAACTGCCGCGCCAATACAGGAATGCAGACGTCGATATAGGCAAGACGAGGAGGCCGGCTATCCTGCAACTCTGCAACAATGTCATCCACTCGCTCCATTTTACGCCCGTGTCGATCAACCAATTGATTGTTCAGCACATCTCGAATCACATTCATAAAATACTGCCAAAGCCCATACCTAAGGTGCCCACCCATCGATTGATGCCAATATTTTCTTTGCCCCATTCGCTTTCAATGGCTCCAGATCAGTAGAAATAAAACAGTGACAAAAAAAGAAGTTAATGATTCTTGAATATTCAGATTTTAATGAATGCCGGAATTAATAAGACTTAATTTCTTTGCCTCTACCTAATAGTTTTAAGTGAAACCGATTTAGTGCTTACAAAAAATACTTCTCTTGAATCAGAAGTTATACATCCATTGGAGGAAAAGAAATATCGACAATTTCAGTACTCTTTGGGTGCCATACAAAAGTAACCTTCTAAAGGATGAGGATACAATGTCTTACTCCAACAGACCTGATGGATCGGATTTCTCCAAAGAATCTGATTTGCAGAATCATTCAGATCGCCCCGATGCGCCAATCAATCAAGATGGGATAGAAGAGCGGCGTCTAAACCATGCAGTAGGATACGCAGAAAGAAGACAAAATGCACAAATAGAGGATTTTGATCAGCGATCGCAAACGAATGGGCTGCTCATAGGGGGGCTTGTTGCCCTAGTTTTAGGTGGACTTGGGTTCCTTTACTACCTCTGGAACAATAACAATCAGCCTGCTAAAACAGTGATTGTCTCACCAGCACCAACTGTCCCTAGTACACAGCCGAGTAGTTCCATCAATGTAACTGTTGCTTCCCCTGAAGTGATTGAGGTTCTGCCAACCACTACACAACCTACGACAGCAAACAATAGGTCAGCAGCCCAGAGTCCTTCAGTCGCCCCTTCTCCAAAAGAATCAAACCAAGAAGTACCTAGATCGATACAGCCTAATTCATCAAACAACAGAACTTCCCCTAACCCTTCAACCGACTTAGCCTCTCCGATAAGTCAGGTATCACCCTCAACCCCGGCTGATAATCAGTCTGCTACAAATAATGCTGGTAATAGCTCTAAGCCTACCCTAATCGACGACAATCAAATTCAATCTGAGGCTTCCAACAAAATCAACAAACTTATACCTAGCAATAACTTAACTATTCAGGTTTCACAAGCAAAGTTAACAGTTTCTGGAGAATTGAACTCTCCAGAAGAGATACAACAGGTTACTGATCAACTCCAAAACATCAAAGGCGTTAAAGCTGTTGAGAATAAAATTGTATTGCGGCCTAGAACGTAGGCACTTGGAGGTTAAGGCTTGGAGATGCTGAGCGTTAAAACGTCATAGTTGCCAATAAAAAATGCTTGTTAATTGGGAGAGATTGGAGAGTTAGATAGCTGTAATTTTTGACAAGTATTTGCATGAAGTCATCAATTTGATGATGACCTAAATTTTAACTTAATTAACAGATATCTAACCAATCAATTGACAAGCATTTTTTAGGACTAGACTTGGTATTTAGTGTGTATCTTATGTTGCGGATATATTTCACTAATGCCTAATAAATAAATCAAGATTTGACCTACTCATTGTTGATTTTTGCTGTATTGCAAATGGGATAGCTCAACTTCTTCATTGTTCTCACCAAAGAATGATTGCGCCGACAATAAGCTAAATTATATTAAGTATTAGTTGATTGGTTTCCGTTGATGCTTAGCGCTGATCTATTCAGTTCAAAACTGTTCTGTGGCATCAATTAAGCTTATATAAAAACAGGTGAAGTATTATGGAATTACCATTAAGTTTGAATGTAGAACAAGAGTTCAACCTTAGACTCTACGAGCTTGAACTCAATAACATGAACCCTGAAGATGCAAAAGGGATCGTTTTAGACCTAATGCGTCAGCTCATGATTAAAAACAACGTCATTAAGCATCTTATCAAGGATAATTGCTCAATGAACTTTTTTGGAAAGCTCTCAGATCCCTCAGCACCCGCATAACTAGATTAGTTTTTCGTCTATCTAATCAAAGTGTTGAGTTCAAGATTGGGGTATCGTTGAATAAAATATACAGTAGGCCAATTTGAATTTCACCATTGCCTGCGTATTAGGTTCAATGATACTCCATTCTTTAAAAGCTTCTAAGAGCTTAGGATCAGCAGTTTATCGAAAAATATTTATTCCTTTATAAGTAAGCTGATTTTATTAATTAGCTGATTTAATATTTTTTATTAAATTAAAATTTATTTCTTTCATTAAATTCATGTTGAATTTAAACGGTGCTCTCTAGGCTATACATTCAGGCTTTAATCAGTTTTCCTCATGTAGTGAATTATTAATATTTTCTGTAATAAATATTTACACCCAAGATCAAGGTATTCCCGATTATGGGAAAGAGTTTATTTGTTTCTCAAAGATAAGTTACCCTTTACAGAGCAGATATCTGTAAATGGTGAACTCAATTTTTTTGGATATACAGCGAATCCTGGGTCTAGATAGCACATCCATGAGCCTACGACCTTAGCAAAATTTTCAGTCTTTGCGGGTGTATCTTATTGAGTCCGAATCTGCTTTAAACATCGTTCCTTACTTTAAGCTTGAAGAGGAATGAGTTAAGTTTATTATTTTCTCACTAAAAAGGCGGAATAAATATTCCGCCTTATACGTTATCTAGATATAGTTAGAGCTTGAGCCTAAAGACTAAGAATTTTCGCTTTGAAAACGCTGCTTACATTCTTTAAACTGAGTTGCAATCTGCTCACGCTGCTCTGAGGAAAGGTTGGTTCGCATTGAAGAGAACATAGTGCTTTCTTCTTGACGAGTATGATCCCCAATCATGCTCTTAACCTGTTGCAGCATCGATTTGAATTCTGACGAATTTATTTCGCATGCTTTCATCTGATTTAGTGTAGACTCTAGCTGAGCTTGTTCATCGTAAAGCTCTTGCGTGTTCTCGTCTCCATAAAACGATCTTACCGTTGGATAGACAGTTTCTTCTTCTGCTTTCGCATGAGCCAATAGATCCATATAAAGTTGAGTGAAATATTCCGATGCTTGAGATGCATCGCTTGACTTCTCAATCTCGCGAATCAAGGTTTTGGCTTTTTGATGATCCATGAATATTAAATCAGTAATATCCATGTCACGTTTGTCAGAACCTTGGGTAACTGCACTACCAGCAATTCCTGTCATTGCAGCGACAGCATCTTGCATACGGTGCCACAGACCTTGTTTAGGCTGTTCACCCGTCAGTTCTTGAGTGCCAACATACTCAAGCAAACTCTTCAGTTGTTCTTGGTGTGCTCTATTTTCAAAGTTGACCACATTGAGCGGAGCAATAGCTTGTTCTACATCTGCTCCAACAATTTGAGCGGCTTTATGCACAACCAAGCCTGCCATAACTTGGCTATGCTTCAGTAGCTCAAACTGAACCATTTTGTCATACAGATTTAATTCACTATCGTTCAAATTTTCCTTTAATTGAGTGATTTTGCGCTGAACAACTCCACTGGGTTCAGATTGCACTCCATACTGGGTCATTGTTGTCTCTACAATGCCTAGATTTTTTTGATCGTCTTCTAGCATGTCCTGTAGGCGATCGCAAATTTCACTATCTTGACACTCGCTTAAAAAGCGCTGCTCATTTTCAATCAGAAAAGACTGAACCTCACGGATTTCTGCCAGTTTTTGAGCAATTGCATTCCGTCTGTCGGTTGTTAAAGTAGTAACCACGCGTGTTCTCCTAATCAAATGAGTAAGAAGTTGAACTCAAAAAGTCTTGGCCAATCAGTGACCTTCACTACTCTCTCATTTGACCAACGATGGAGGTTTTGTGGCATCTATTGTTTGAGGGATCTCCTTCTAACGAATAATCGCTCTATATCATTCCATCGGTATGCGTAGCCTTAACTAAAAAGCGCTATACGCCTGATCTAATCTATATCTCGTCTCCAGAGTGAAAATAAAGAGCTGTATTCTTTATTTTTTAAACAATCATTTAAGAAGTCTATCTAAGTCCTCCAAAGGAAGCAGTTTAATTACATCGTCTTACCCCTGACGATACCTCAATAATCCTTCTTTGTGTTGGTGAAGTCTGGCTATTAAATCTTAATAATAGTAGCTTAGGCTACTTAATTGGCCTCCTTAAGAACCCTTGCAGGAGAATGCTATGCATCACACACATTCCTATGCTCAAAGAGGAGTAGGTATTTTCGATGTAGAATCCGATGCAGAAAGAGCACTCACGGAGCTACGCAATACTGGTTTTCCGATGGATCGAGTATCACTGATTGCTCAGAACACCAATGATCGACATACCCATGATCGTCATCTACATTCTGAAACTAGCAATGCTCCTCATCGGCGTGACCTTGCAGAAACAACGCATGCCGATGAAGGTGCAAAAGTCGGATCTGCCACCGGAGGGGTTGTTGGAGGGCTGACTGGTTTACTCGTAGGAGTGGGAACCCTTGCGATTCCTGGTGTTGGTCCTATTATGCTTGCAGGTGCTGCAGCAACAGCACTTGCTACAACACTAGCTGGCGGAGCTATTGGTGCAGCAGCAGGTGGACTTTTAGGCGGGTTAGTTGGTCTTGGGATTCCAGAAGAGCGAGCACGTGCCTACAGTGAACATGTTGCAACTGGTAAGTATCTAATTGTTGTAGATGGTACAGAGCATGACATCTTAGCAGCTGAACCGATTCTTAGACGGTATGGCATTAGGGAATGGGAAGTGTATCAATCACCAGCAGTGCGTGAAACTCCTTTAACCTAGCTCAAGGATGCAAAGCCCTTGCCAGAGCAGAAGGTGTGAGTTGTTTTAAGAGTTACAAGCTTGTTGTGGAGATAAAAGTATGAGACACGTTCCGTTAGTACTGCTGAGTAGCCTCTTGCTTATGGGTACAGTTGCATGTGGGGACAATACTTCAAAAACGAGCAGTAGTGCACCAGAGTCTACGGCTCAAGTAGGAAGTGTTCCTGACCAAGGTACTGTTCAGGATAACAAGGAAGATGCTCAAAGTGTTGTGAGACGCAATCAGCTAAATTCTGATATTAGGGCTCGTGAACAACGCAGCAATATAACTGGTGGTGACACAGATCGAGCTGATACTGATTTATCTAGCGAAGTAAGAAGTAAGCTAGAGGCTAATCTTCCTGCTAGTCAATTAACGGTTGCTTCTAATAAAGGAGCAGTTGTTGTGTCCGGAACCGTTAATAATAAAAATCAGTTGAGCAAGATTGAACCACTTGCCAAGGAAATTAAAGGGGTTAAAAGTGTTAGTGTTTTGGCGCAGGTTGCCACTGCAGCTCGTAGCCAATAGTCGTTTTAACCTGTACCTTCGTTTGCCTTGCTCCTATCCTTATCAAGCCTTTTGCTAGGAGCAGGCATTTTAGTTCTTAAAGGTTTGATTTGAAAAAGTATAAGAAGATTGCAACAAATGCCTAGCAATCTGAGTCAGTTTCTTCTTCAAACAGAATGTAGCAGCTATTGTAGTGAGTTAAGGTCCAAGTTTGGACCAAAAGGAAGCTCCTACGTTCCCTCTTATCTCTAACACTTAGATCAAACCTGAGCTTAAGTAGCCCTTAAGTTGAAAAAATTAGTTGTCCAGAACAATCAACCCATTTTTTTCGAATCGGCAAATTGCTCTGGACAACTTACCGAATTACAGCGCGTTGATGATGTAATCGATGTAGGAATTTACTTCAAGCCCTGGGTCACCAGTGATACCATGGTTAGCTTTGATATATTTCAAAGCTTCGGCATACCAGCCAGGAACAAGCTCAAAGCTGCTGTGCATTTCAGCTAGGCCAGCGAGCAAAAAGTCATCTGCAGGGCCTGTGCCACCAGCAATTAAGCAGTATTGAATCATGCGTACATAGTAGCCAATGTCACGCAAGCATTTTGCCTTACCACGTGCATCAGATGCATAGTTGTTGCCTTGCATCGTGGTTGTGTAAGGGAATTTTTGATAAACTGCGTTCGCTGCACCTTCAGCAAGTTGGTCAGCTTTAGCGCCTAATGCTTTTGCTGCTTCGAGATCAGCAGTTGCAAGACGAAGGCGACCAAATGCAACTTGAAGCTCGGTGTTGCCGAGGTAACGGCCTTGAGAATCGGCAGCAGCTACTGCTTCAGTTAATTGTGTCTTCATGTGAACGACATCTCCACTAAAGTTTTAAAGTTTTGAATCGGTAAATGCTTTATGCACTGCAAACTCTTGCAGGCTACAAGCTTTGTCTTTTAAGAAGAAGGAGGTGCTGAATCTATAAGCTTCAGCTCAGCAGAATTAGCTTACTGCTGCTGCTGCACGATCAAAGTAGCCACCGAGTTCAGCCATTAAAGAGCTGCAGTCCCCAGGTTGGATGTTGTTACGATCATTGGCGATCGCAATTGCAGCTTCCTTCATTTTGAGAATGCTGGTTGCCATTGAAGAGGTGGGCACGCCCAAAGATAGGTAGGTTTCGCGTAAGCCGTTTAAGCAACGGTCATCTAATACGCTGGCATCTCCCAAGTACACTGCATAGGTGACGTAGCGTAAAACGATGTCCATGTCGCGCATGCAAGCAGATACGCGGCGGTTGGTATAAGCGTTTCCGCCAGGTGCGATCAACTGGGGCTGTTCAGCGAAAAGGGTCCGAGCAGCATTGGTAACAATGGTAGAAGCATTGCTGGTAATGCGGTTAACAACGTCAGTACGTTTTGCACCGTCTTTAACAACTGCCATCAAAGCATCGATTTGAGAGCTGTTAACCAGCTGGCCTTGAGCATCGGCTTGGGCAACGACCTTGGTAAAGGCATCTAACATTTGATCCAGTCTCCTAAGATTGGTTCACATAAAATGGACAGAGCTGAACCCGAGCTTCTCGGCTAAAGCTGGCTTTTAATTATTTCAGCAGTCATTAGTAATCGTGCAAACAAATTAGCCAATGAAGCAAGAAAAGGAATTTTTGCTGCAAGAATTAACAGATTTTTACAAAGCAACCTGTTAAACCGCTATTGAGTTCACAAATACTTTATGACATTCCGAAGAATCTCGCTTTTATTTGTATCGCGAGCACTGAGCTACTAAAAGCTTGTCCTCAATGAACAATTAGAGCAGCTTACTCGTGCAAAAATAGTTGCAATTTTGGGGATTAAGGGGCTCTCTTGATTAAGAAATATGAAACATTCTCTGGTTAACTCGTTGAGAGTTCTATTAGTTGGCGCTTGCTCCATTAAGTAATTAATCTTAACATTTTGTCTTGCGTTGCCTTTAGCTTGACTGTTGTGATCAACCGAGGAACTTCTTTAAGAAGACATCAAAATATTTTATTTTTAGGGGATAGTTGAACATTTTTATGTAAGGCACACGTGCTTCATTGTGTTGCTACAGAAGCAATTCTATGGATGAGAAGAAAGACCAATATAGTTAAGGTCTGTAACGTTTTTATGTACTGCGGCAGGCCGAAATACCCTTATCTTTTATGATGAGAGTGCTAATTTTACGGTTTAGTAAAGCTGGGAGTGGATGTAACGTGGCTATTCCTCTATTAGCTTATTCTCCTTCTTGTCCAAACCAGCGCGTAGACGCTCTGGGTGCGCGGGATGACGAAGCTATCGTTTATTCAACTGATGATTTGTTTTCGCCGTCAGATCTGGATAATCTGATTCAGGCAGCTTATCGCCAAATATTTTTTCATGCATTTAAGTGGGATCGCGAAATTATTTTAGAATCCCAACTGCGGAATCGACAGATTTCTGTTCGAGATTTCATTCGAGGTTTACTGCTTTCTAACACTTTTATAGACAGCTTTTACAACAAAAATAGCAATTATCGATTTGTGGAGCACTGCGTTCAGAAAGTGCTAGGTCGTCGAGTCTACAGCGAAGCTGAAAAGATCGCGTGGTCGGCAGTGGTGATGACAAAGGGAGTAAAAGGTTTTATTGACGAGTTGCTCAACAGCGATGAGTACCTTGAAAACTTTGGCGATAATATAGTCCCTTACCACCGTCGTCGCATTTTGCCTGGACGTGCGACTGGTGAAATACCCTTCAATATTACTTCGCCTCGTTACGATGCTTACCACCGCGATCAGCTAGGGTTTCCTCAAGGGATTTGGCAGGAAATTGTCCGCAACTTCCGTCCCTACGACA